>JACPAJ010000001.1 GCA_016180865.1 Deltaproteobacteria bacterium | reverse complement strand
AAGGCGTTCAATTAGCAGTATTGTGCTGAATATTTCTGAAGGCAATAGCCGCACAAGCACAAAAGAAAGAGTACGCTTTTTTACAATAGCCAGAGCAAGTGCTTCTGAATCTGCATCTGTTTTAGATATCGCCCTTGCATTTCATATGCCTGTGATGAACTCTTGCAGGTAATAAAAATGCTCTATAAGCTTCGTTAACCCTCTCAATCTTCAATCTCCAATTATAATCGTCTAATCTGTAACCGCTTTTATATATGACCTCCCTTGCTTGGCTGTATAAAAAGTGTCAGGAGATCAGCTCTTTTACTTTAAAGCCCGGATGCGCCTCCTAACAGTTATGTTGGAAATCCCTAAATCCCTTGCCGTTGCAGCCTTATTTGAACCGTTTCGTTTATATGCTTTGAGAAGGCCTTCATCGCTTACAACTTGCTGGCCGCCCGGTTTTAGTCTTATTTCCTGATACCTTGCCAATCGTGAACCGGCTGGGGCATGGTCGACTAACCATCTAACTGTTTTTCTTAAAATGCCCATATCTCTAGCAGCAGCACTTTTGTTTCCGCCTCTTTTCTCTAATGCCGCCGCCAGCCGCCGTTTGTTAACTGAGGGGCCCCTCTTGCCGCCTTTGCCTCGGATTGTTTTATACTTTACCAGCGGTCCTTTTTTTGCACTTCGTATGCGCGCCTTTACCCTTGACGTGCTCAATCCTATATCTTTTGCAGCATGGGCACGATTTCCCTTCCGCCTTCTCAGCGCTCTTGCAAGGGCCGTATCGCTGGCTTTTTGCGGAGGAGGGGGAGGTTTTTTTCCGCCATGTACTCCTTTAAATTTGGCCAGATTGGATTCCGGCGCCGCATTTTTTATGCGCTTGCATACAAGAGAAGGTGATACGCCGGCATCTTCCGCCGTCAATGTCCGATTTCCCTTATTCTTTGTCAGTAATTCAAAAAGTTTTTCATCGCTGACGATGGGTGTTTTTTTGCTTCTTGGCGTGCGTGGAACCTTTTTAAAACGTGCTAATTCCGGGTAATTATCCACATAATATTTTATTGTGGCTGGTGTTAGTCCAACCTTTTCCCCTGCCGCTGTCTTATTTCCCTTGTATTCTTCCAGCGCGGCCTC
This sequence comes from Deltaproteobacteria bacterium, assembly GCA_016180865.1. Classification (GTDB taxonomy): domain Bacteria; phylum UBA10199; class UBA10199; family 1-14-0-20-49-13; genus JACPAJ01. Next base: position 8,982 of record JACPAJ010000001.1, on the reverse strand, counting down.
AATTTCAGCTAAAGAAACACGGGGAGGTCTGCCCATTTTTGGCGGTGCAGCGGTCGTTTGTTCCCGCTCCTCCAGTTGATCTAGGAATCGCTTGATAGAACTGCCATAGCGCCACTGTGGCTCGTTCTTTACTGCTGACATTAAAAGATCGCCAACTCCGATATCGGCAAATCCATGCAAGATGACGCTGCCATCTAAAACCACATCCGAAAGGGCTGCGACGCTGTACGAACTGAAGGATGACATTGAAGTCTCAATCGCAATTCCCCTTCCAATTTTTGTAATGCCTCCAACCATACTCTTCATTCCCAAGACAAGCAAAGCAGCCGTTCCCAATGTTTCTGTAATCTCATAGGTTGCGTCGTAGATATTTTTTCCGGCTAGTTCTCCGGAAAACCATGTGCCTATATTTTCAGCTACAAAAAGGCCCCCGGTTATTAAACCATCTGCCGCAAGCTCTATAGCTTTGGCTGCTGTGGCCTTCGGGCCGTATTGGCCTGCCTCAAGAACCTTCGCGGCAAAATCGCCGGTTGCAAACGGTATTGTGCCGAATAACTTTGCCAGTGCCATAGAAGCGCCTGCCGAAGCCTGCCAGAAGCTGTGGCAGCCCTGTGCGGCTTCTTTTACAAATTCCGCAGAATCAGACGCCGCCAATGCGAAACCGACCGCCAGGCTTTTAGTCTCCGAAACGCCGCTGCGAAAAAGCCTTGCATCGTGCTCGATTTGGAGGCTCAGCTCATCAACAGCCATGTCGAAACGGCCTGTATTTTTCAGGCGATCCGCGAGCCTTGCAGCATCCCATGAATTGCTATAATCCATATTGTTCCTTGCGGTATTTATCGGCCATTAACCAAAGAAGTTGCTTAGAAAATGATTTTAAGTTTAAGGAGATGGGCGGAGATTTTTAGCTTATCAACACTTTTCTTCCCTCGATTTTCAGTTTTCCGCGGGCGAACAGCTGAATCGCTGCGGGATAGAGTTTGTGTTCTTCCCTTAAAATTCTCGATGAAAGGGTTTCTTCGGTGTCGTCGGGAAGAATAGGAACCGGCACCTGCAGAATAATCGGCCCGCCGTCCAAATTTTCGTTCACAAAGTGGATGGTGCATCCGCTTACTTTAGCTCCGTACTCCAGCGCCTGCCTTTGCGCGTGCAGGCCTTTAAAACTCGGAAGAAGGGAAGGATGTATATTCATAATGAAACCTGAAAATTTATTAACAAAAGCATCCGACAAAACTTTCATAAAGCCGGCGAGGCAGATTAATTTTGCGCCGCTTTCGATGATTGTCTGAACAATAGCGGTCTCGAATTCTTCTTTGGAGGCATATGCTTTCTGGTCGTGCACCGCCGAATTTATTCCGTGTTTTTTGCAGCGTTCCAATGCGTAGGCGCTTGAAGAGCTGCTGATAGCGACTCTTATTTCCGCGTCAAGCCTTCCGCTTTCGATTGCGCCGATGATTGCCTGAAGATTTGACCCGTTTCCGGAGACAAGAACTGCTATAGGAAATTTATGAGCTGACGAGTTCATCAGGCGATCTCTCCGATTAACCATCCGAGTTCTCCTTCGGTTGCGATTTGCCGCAAGATTTCTTCTGCCGATTTTTTTTCAGCGACAAGAACCAGTCCGATGCCCAAATTAAAAACGCGCCGCATTTCCTCTTCCGCAACGCCGCCCTTTTCCTGCAGAAGATTGAATATTGCCGGCCTTTTCCATGAACTCATATCTATAGCAGCAGTGAAAGCCCCGGGGATTACGCGCGGCACGTTGCCCATCAAGCCTCCGCCGGTTATGTGGGCGATGGCTTTAATGCGGTGGCTGGTGGCAGGTGACTGGTGATCGGAAAGAAGAGACAGAATAAGAGGGGGATAGAGTTTAGTTGGTTCAAGTAAAATATCGCCTAATGTTTTGCCTTCCATTGGGGCGTTCAGATCCAGCCGCGCCTCTTGCATGATTTTTCTCACCAGCGAATAGCCATTGCTATGAACACCGCTGCTGGCAACGCCGATAATAACATCACCGGCTCCAATATTTTTACCGTCGATTATTTTATCTTTTTCGACGGCACCGACCGCAAAGCCGGCAAGATCAAAATCATCTCCATGATATAATCCCGGCATTTCTGCGGTTTCGCCGCCTATTAGAGAGCAATTGCAATATTTGCAGGCTTTGGCAATGCCACCCACTATCGACGCATGTTCTTTCGGTTTAAGTTTGCCAACTGCAAAGTAATCCAGAAAAAAGAGAGGTTCTCCTCCGCAGCAGATTAAATCATTGACGCACATTGCGACCAAATCCTGACCGATCGTATCGTATTTTTTAAGTTCAATCGCCAGCTTAAGTTTTGTGCCAACACCGTCGGTTGAGCTTATAAGTATTGGATTTTTATATTTTTTTAGGTCAAGGGCAAACGAGGCGGCAAATGGGCCGATTCCTCCCAATACTTCCTTGCGATAGGTCGATTTTGCTATTGGCGCGATAAGATCGACAAAATGGTCGCCGGCGTCTATATCAACACCGGATTTCTTATAGGTTTGACCCATATTTTGACCTGTTTCATAACATAAACTCTTTCCAAGTCAATTGCCAAACAGCCAGGCTAAGTGTCGGACACTTATCGTCGATTTTCTTCGATAAGTGTCCGACACTTACGCCTTGCTATTAGTGTCAAAATTTTGTATTATTGTGGGTGTTAAAATACCCTATGAGCATAAACACTAATACAAAGCATCCCGAAGAAAAAAGAATTGGGGAGCTAAAGCATCTCCTTGAAGTGGTGGAGCGCGCAAAGCAGATGTGGCAGACGACCTTCGATGCCATCAGAGATCCGGTTGCGATAATATCCGATGGATTCGATATAGAGAGGGCGAATCTTGCAATCGCAAGGACCGCAAATCTTGATATAAAAGAGATGATCGGAAAAAAATGCTATCGGGTATTTGCCGGCAGAACGAAAATTTGCGACGGATGCCCTTTGATAAACGCTTTAGATGATAACAGGTCTCTTTCAACAAAGCTCGGCAATCAAATTCATAAGCGGGATTTTGAAGCCTCTGCATTTCCATATCCAGGCGGCGAAGCCAAATCTTCGGCTGCGGTTGTGCACTACAGGGATATTACCGAAGAGCGGCGGCTCCAGCAGGAGCTGATTCAGCAAGAAAAGATGGCCGCTATCGGAATGCTTGCGGGAGGAGTCGCCCACGAAATCAATAATCCGCTCGGAGGAATTTTAGCTTTTACCCAGCTAATAATGCGCGAGCTTAAAGACGGAGATCCTCTCAAAGCGGACCTTTCCGAAATAGAGCATGCGGCCGTAAGATGCAAAAAAATAGTTGCCGATCTGCTGGATTTTTCCAGAGCCTCGTCCGGCAAGGAAAAACAATGGCTGGATGTGAACCTGCTGATTGAAAAAATCGTCCCGTTCGTTAAGGCGGAGCTTAAATCTTATAATGTTGAGCTGCAGCTTAATCTCGGAAAAAATCTTCCTTCGGTTTATGGCGATGCAAACAGGCTTCAGCAGGTGTTTTTAAATCTTCTCACAAATGCCTGTCAGGCGATGGATAAAGGCGGGAAACTTTCGGTTACAACGCATGGAAATAATATGAATGTCAATGTGGAGGTTAAAGACACCGGCTGCGGAATCACTTCAGACAATATGTTTAAAATATTCGATCCGTTTTTTACGACAAAACAGCCGGGGAAGGGAACGGGTTTGGGGCTTTCAATCAGCTACAGAATTGTTAAGGAGCATGACGGTACAATTGAAGTGGAAAGCGAGCCCGGACGCGGGTCGGTATTTACGGTCTGTCTGCCGGTTGTAAAAAACGACAGGTAAAATTAAAAATGAGAGGGTTAACGGTTTATGAAAGCAAATATACTGATAGTTGACGATGAAGTTGCGATACGAAAGGCGCTGGAAAAATTTTTGAAAGGTCTTGGATACGATGCTTTTGCCGCGGGCAACGGCGAGGAGGCGCTTAAATATGCGGAAACGGAAGTTATCGACCTTGCAATGATAGATCTGGTGATGCCGGGAATTGACGGAGTCGAATTAATTAAGCGCCTTAAGGCGATCGATCCAAAGGTTGTCTGCATTGTTATGACCGCCTTCGGAACAATTACAAGCGCGGTAGAGGCGATGAAAGCCGGCGCTTATCATTACCTTACAAAACCGTTTGAGCTGGATGATATCGCGTCATTGGTTTCGACAGCCCTTGAGCATAAAAATTTGAAGGAAGAGAATAGGATTTTAAAACAGCAGCTCAAATCAAAATACAAATTTGAAAATATCGTCGGTAACAGCCCGGAGATGACCGGTGTTTACGAACTGATTGAAAAAGTTGCCGATACGGACAGCAATGTTTTGGTGCTTGGCGAAAGCGGAACCGGAAAAGAGCTGGTAGCCAGAGCGATTCATTATAACAGCAAGCGCATTAATCAGCCCCTGATAACCGTTAACTGCGCTGCAATACCGGAAGAGCTTCTGGAGACCGAGCTTTTCGGCCATATTAAAGGCTCATTTACCGGCGCGAATGTCACAAAGCTCGGCAAGTTCGATGCCGCGAACGGAGGGACGATATTCCTTGATGAAATCGGGGATATGAGCATGAAGCTGCAGGTTAAAATTCTGCGCGTTCTTCAGGAGCGGAAATTTGAGCCGGTCGGTTCCGCCAAGACCCACGAAGTTGACGTGAGAATTATTGCTGCAACAAATCAGGATTTGGAGCAGGCGGTGGCCCAGAAGCGTTTTCGCGAAGATCTCTATTATAGATTGAATGTCATACCTATAAAAATACCGCCGCTTCGCGAACGGAGAAGCGATATTCCGCTTTTGACCCAGCATTTTATAGAAAAATTCAATAAGGAAAATAATAAACATATAGAGGGCCTGAGCAAGGAAGCTGCGAAGGCTTTTTTAAGTTATGACTGGCCGGGAAATATCCGCGAGCTGGAAAATTCGGTTGAAAGGCTGGTTATACTGAAAAACGGCGGGCAGATCGACGAGAATGACCTTGCTCCCGCCATGCTTGCCAAATCTTCAAATGCTGCGAGGCAGTCTTTTGACGAAATATCTATGAATAAGCAGACATCATTCAAACATGCGGTGGAAGAATATGAAAATGAGCTTATCCTGAAAGCGCTGCAGCAGACCGGCTGGAACAAGAATAAGGCGGCCGAGCTTTTGGGCTTGAATCGCACGACTCTGGTGGAGAAAATAAAAAGAAAGCAGCTGAATTTAAGCGAATAAAAATATGTTTAAACCAACAAATCTCCTTATAATCGACGACGAACCGGCGATCGTAAAAGTTTTTGAAAAGCTGGCAAAAGACGAAGGATGGACATTTGCTTCGGCATCTTCGGGCACGCAGGCGATTGATATGCTGAATAAGTCGGCATTTGAAGCCGCGGTTGTGGATATCGCCCTGCCTGGTTTTACCGGCATGCAGATTTTGGAATATGTCAAGCAGAATCAGATTTCTACCGAAATGCTCATAATGACCGGAGTTGGCTCGGTTGAAACCGCGGTGCAGGCGATAAAACTCGGCGCGTATGATTATTTCACAAAACCATTCGACGATATTAATAAAATATCAAATGCAATTGCAAAAGCGATGGAAAGACACAGGCTTCTTCAAAAGCTGAAACAGATGGAAAGGATGGAAGGGGACAGTTCTTCTTACGAGGGAATAATCGGAAAATCAAGAAAGATGCAGGAAGTCTTTGAACTGATAGAAAGCGTTGCGCCCACAAATTCGACGGTGCTGGTGCTTGGCGAGAGCGGAACGGGCAAGGAGCTTGTTGCGCAGGCGCTTCATAAAAGATCAAGGCGGGCGGGAAAACCCTTTATAGTGATAAACTGCGCCGCCGTGCCGGAGACGCTTCTTGAATCGGAGCTGTTCGGACATAGAAGAGGCTCTTTTACCGGCGCAATTCAGGATAAGAAAGGTCTCTTTGAAGAAGCCGACGGCGGGACGATTTTTATGGATGAGGTGGGCGATATTCCGCCGGCCATTCAAGTAAAACTTTTAAGAGTGCTGCAGGAAGGCGAAGTAAGGATGATAGGAGATAACAGCAGCAAAAATGTCGATGTGAGAATAATCGCGGCGACAAACCGCGATTTAACGCAGCTAGTCGGCGAAAACAAATTCAGGGAAGATCTCTATTACAGATTAAACGTGATTTCAATTACTGTGCCTCCGCTTCGGGAGCGTTCGGACGATATACCTCTTCTTACGTATTATTTTCTGCAAAAAAACGCCAAGAAGTCCGGCAAAGAAATTGCAACCTGTTCGGTGGATGCAATAACCGCGCTGCAGCATTATAAGTGGGTTGGAAATGTCCGCGAGCTGGAAAATGTGGTGGAACGGGCATGCGTGCTCGTCAACGGGCCTGTGATACAGGCGCGCGATCTTCCGCAGCGCGTGCTTGGCGAATCTTTTTATCTGACAAAAGAAGACGGCCATTCCGATTTTTCGAAATTCAGCTATCATGAAGCTAAAGAAAAAGCTTTTATGACGTTTAACAGATCTTACCTGTCCAGCCTGATGCGTTCATCCAAAGGAAATATTTCGTTTGCGGCCGCGAAAGCAGGAATGGACAGGAGCAATTTTAAGAAAATATTGAAAAAATGCAGCCTGAATGCGGAGGAATTTAAAAAAAGCAAATAATATACCATGCCAAGAATAGTCGTTATCAGCAATTCAAAGCAGAAAGATGTTCTGCAGGCTTTAAAAAAAAGCGATGTAAGGCTTGCCGAAACAAGCTTTGAGGAATGCCTTTCCGCCCTTGGAATGGAAGGGGCCGATTGCGCCGTTATCTGCGTCAATGAAGATATCGCCAACGCGGAAGGCGTGATCAATAATATAAAAGCGTTTAACGACAGCGTGCCTGTGGTTGTTGTCGGAGTCGGCAGCCTTGAAGATGCTGTGCTAATGATGAAGAGCGGGGCCGTTGACTGCCTTCGGTTCCCTTTGAATCAGGAGCGCCTGCAGATAGCGGTCGCCAATGCCGCAAAGCTCTATCATTTGAAGAAAAAAGTTTACCTGCTGGAAAACCAGATGGGCTGGAGGGGGGCTCTTGATAATATAATCGGCCATAGCCCTTCCATGCAGGAAATATTCCAGCAGATCGAAACCGTTTCAAAAAGCAACGCTACCGTTTTAATTTTAGGCGAAAGCGGGACGGGAAAAGAGCTTGTCGCCAAAGCAATACACAAGCACAGTCCGCGCGTATCCCAAAATTTTATCGATATTAACTGCGGAGCGATTCCCAGGGAGCTGCTTGAAAATGAGCTTTTCGGCCATGAAAAGGGCTCCTATACCGGCGCGGACAGGCGTTATATTGGATGCTGCGAACGCGCGCACAAGGGGACGCTTTTTCTGGATGAAATCTGCGAGATGGAAGCTTCTCTTCAGGTAAAAATTCTGCGCCTTTTGCAGGAGCGTTCTTTTTCAAGGGTCGGGGGAACGGAATTAATCCATTCCGATATAAGATTTGTCGCGGCAACCAATAAAGATATCCACGAAGAAGTAAAAAAAGGCGGTTTTCGCGAAGACCTTTACTATAGGCTGAATGTTGTGCCGATTATTCTGCCGCCTTTGAGAGAAAGGCCGGAAGATATTCCGCTTCTGGCAAAGCATTTTCTGGAAAAATACAGCGCCCGAAACGAAAAGATATTTGTGGATATCGAACCGGCCGCCATGGAATGCCTGCTCGGCCATAAATGGCCCGGAAATGTCCGCGAACTTGAAAATGTGATAGAGCGGGTGGTTGTCCTCCACAACGATTCCCATGTTAAAACCAAGCATCTTCCTCCAAACCTCCAGAAGCTTGCAGGAATTGAAAGGCTGCATAAGCCTCTTCCCATGTCATTTGCCGATGGCAATAAAATTATTCCGCTTGAGCATGTGGAAAAATATGCAATCGAAGCTGCGCTCGCCAAATGCATGGGAAATGTCAGCGAGACTTCCAAACAATTGCAGATAGGGCAGGCGACTTTATATAGAAAAATCAAGCAGTATGGTCTTAAGGCATAGGCCGGCGCTTTTTTAAGGAGATTTTATTATGGAAATTTCGGTTGAGGAATTAAATGGTGTATCGGTGATGCGATGTCTTGGCTCTCTTGATGCCGACACGGTGGCTCTTTTTAGGAAGCGCGGTGCCGAGCTTTTTGAAAAAGGCTGCCGCAAATTTATCGTGGATGTTTCATCAGTATCTTTTATCGACAGCATGGGGCTCGGGGCGATGATATCGCTTCTGCGTAAAACGCGGGAAAAGGGCGGAGATGTCAAACTATGCGGAATAAACAAAGAGATAAAAGAGATTTTTGAAATCACGCGTTTGAACAAGCTTTTCGAAGTTTGTGCCGATATTGAAACGGCTCACAAAAAATTCGCTTAAATGAAGCTTCATTTTCAAATTAACAGCAGCACCGGATGCCTTTCTTTCATAAGGGGAGTTTTTTTTGCCTCAGGGCTTAGCCGTGCGGCGGCAAGGTCGTGCGCTTATGCAATGGTCGAGGCTGTTAACAATGCCATATTTCACGCGCACAAATGCATTGAAGATAAAATAATCGATATCCGCATTTTTGTCGGCGAGAAACGGGTGACGATGGAAGTCGGAGACAGCGGCGATGGATTCGATCTGGATGCGGTTAAAAAACCTTCAATCGACCAGATTGCCGGCAGGGGGATTTTTATCATCAGATCGCTTGTAGAGCGCGTGGAATATAAAGATAATATATTAAGGATGATTTATGAAAGATGAAAATAAGCAGCTTTCCGTTCTTTACGAGCTGAGCAGGGTGATTACCGGCAGTTCAAGCATGGAAAATGTCTGCGATAAAATTTTGGAGCGGACGGCGGCGATTCTTAAGGTAAGCAAGGCTTCAATTATGAAGTTCGATTCCGGAAGCGGCGTTTTAAAGATAGTGGGCGCCAAAGGGCTGCCGAAAGAGATTGTCGAGAAAGCAGAAGTTAAAGTCGGAG
>JACPAJ010000151.1 GCA_016180865.1 Deltaproteobacteria bacterium | reverse complement strand
ACATCGCATGCGCCGATAAAGCCAATTGCTCCGTCACCTAAAATGCCACCAGCTTCAAATACAAAATGGCTCCTTAGCTGGGAGCCGTCATAATTAATTCGTTTTTGCAACATCTTGTAATTCATAGAGATTGGCGTCATTTAACAAAATAAAAAATAGTTAGCAACTATTTTAAATGGGGGGAACCAGTTTAACTATGACATCTCAAATATGCGAAGCGGAAAGGTCGGCCAAGGCAAACGCGCCAAAGCAGCCGCAACAACCAAAGCAGCTTCAGATTGGCGATATTATTCCTGTGCAAAAGGTAAAGGATGCCGTTGGGAAAAACAGGTTTTCGGTTCTGTATATATGGTCGCCTGGTTGTTCGTACTGTTTAGAATCAATGCCTATTGTGAATCAAGCGCATGGAAAATTGAAGATTCATAAAGCTGCGGTTGTCGGTGTTCACATGCAGGAGGAACAGGCTGCTTGTGACGAAACACGAAAATTAAACAACTCGGCATGGGTTGATTTGGGTCTTGACGAGGCTTCGTTCAAAACCGTGAATGCCATGAATGCTGTCCCTAGATTCTATATTGTTGATAGCCATGGAAAAATTTTGGACATTATAAATGGCGGTGGAGTCGGGATAGAGCCGTATTTGGAAGAATCATTGAAGAAAATTATTCCCGCTTACGGCAAGGAATCGATTTAACCCAGTATCTCCATAACTTTTTGCATATCTTCCCATACCGGGCGTTTCATGTTCGGGTTTCTTAGCAGAAATGCGGGGTGATAAGTTGGAACCAGCTTGCAATCGGGAAGCCCGTTCAGATTATTGCTGAAAGGCCAGTTTATATTCTTCGGTTCCCAGTCGATTACCTTTCCTCTGATTTTTGATATCGGGATTTCGGCGTTAAGCAGCGATTTTGCGGCGATTGCGCCAAGAGCTACTATTATTTTTGGCTTTATGGCGGTTATCTGCTTCAGTAAAAAGGGCAGACAGGTCTCTATTTCATCGGGTTCCGGGTTGCGGTTGTTGGGAGGGCGGCATTTTACGCAATTTCCAATATAAACATCATCCCGCTTTAATCCCATAGCCTGAATAATTTTAGTTAAAAGCTGCCCGGCTCTTCCTACAAATGGAATTCCCTGCTCGTCTTCATCGGCTCCCGGGCCTTCGCCTATGAACATCAGCTTTGCATTCGGATTTCCGACGCCGAAGACGATATTTTTTCTTTCCTTGCAGAGTTTGCAGCGTTTGCAATCGCCGATTTCGGATCGGATTTCGGCTAGTTTTGTGTCATTGCGAGGAGCCCCTAAGGGCGACGAAGCAATCTCATGAACAGAGCTGTGTGCAGGAGATTGCCGCGCCACCTGCGGTGGCTCGCAATGACAGAAGCCTTTCGGCACTTCCTTTATCCCCATCATCTTCTGATATTCGAGATGGCCGTGAAGGTCGTCGATAATTTCTCCTAATTGTTTTTTCATCTTTTGCCTTTTTATTCTAATAATGTTATTATGCAACCAACGTACCAACGCACTAACGCACCAAGCTATGCTTGTCTATATTATTTTATCAGCCGCTGTTTTTTGCATCATCCCCGAAGCGACTTTTGCGTGGGGGCCGGGAACGCATATTGAAATAGCGCTTTCGCTGCTGGAAAAGATTGCGCTGATGGCGCCGGCGGTGCGTGCAGTCATTGCCGGCCGTGAAGAGTGGTTTTTATACGGTTCCGTGGCGGCGGACATCATAGTCGGCAAAAAATACGCTGGCGAATATGACCACTGCCACAACTGGCGCGTCGGATTCAATGTGCTGCGTTCGGCAAAAACCGATCGGGAGCGCGCGGCCGCCTATGGTTATCTGGCTCATCTTGCATCGGACATCATAGCGCACAATTATTTCATCCCATTCAAAATAATAAAAAGCTACCGCGCAAAAGTTTTATCGCATACTTACTGGGAAATGAGGTTTGACATGCACGTTAGAAACAGCGTGTGGGATGAAATGTCCAAAATGATAATGCACGATTTTTCGCCGTTCGATAATCTTCTTAAAAGGACGCTCAAACGCGCGCTTTTTAAGTATGGCCTTGACATAAAAGATGTTAAGCATTACATGCGGCTTGCGTTCGATTCGGCGCTCGGAATTTTGTCGGATCCAAAAACTGCTTCTTGCATAAAATGCGATCCGACCGGAACGGAAAAAATCGGCTACGCGCAGTGGGCCAGATGGCGGATCAAAAGACAGGTTAAAAAAGGGGAGCTGACGGGCGCGGAGATAGACCGTCAGCTTAATTTGATTAGAAAACGGTTGTACGAAGATGTGAGCGTATGTTTACCTTCTTCACAGAGATAATAAACAAAGGGATTATCGATAAAAACGGGCGCTGGCTGGGGCGGCCGTACGACTTTCTGGTTGCGCCTCTTGGAGAGGCATACCCAAAAATTTCAGCAATAGTTGTTGCAAGCGGAAAAATTGCCAGAAAATATGCCGTGATTCCATGGGATCAGGTCCAAAGAACGAACGAGCAGTTTCATATAAAAGCTGCAAAAGAATCATTGGAGTACAAAGGCGAATATTATCACGAGCCGGAAACCACCGTCAGAAAGCATATTCTGGACCAGCAGGTTGTCGACACGTACAATAGAAAAGTGGTCAGGGTTAACGATGTTCATATGCTCAAAGTTGATAACGAACTTCGCATCGCCCACGTTGATATCGGCTTAAGGGGAATGGTAAGACGGCTCGGATGGCAGCCGTATATCGATTTTGGAGTTAATTTCATAAATCCCCACGCAGCTTATCTGAGCAAGGAGGGATTTTTGGCGTGGAAATATGTTCAGCCTTTAAGCATTCATCCCGATAAGGGGACGATTCAGCTTAACGTTACACAGACGCAGATAAAATCCATTCCGCCGCCCGATCTTTCGGAAATGCTCAAAGAACTTGATCCTTACCAGCGGGCGGGGCTTTTCCGTTCGCTTGACACCGATACTCAGATTGGAATTATTACGGAGATGGATATAAAGCAGCAGAAAGATCTGATAAGAGTTTTGGATTCCAAAACCAGCGGTGCGCTTTTTGAAAAGATTCCGCCCGATGAGGGGGCCGATCTTTTAGGAGAGCTGCCGAGAAGAGACGCGGACAGGATTTTAAGCTACATCGGCACCAAAAAATCCAAAAAGCTTTCAACCCTTCTCTCCCATAAAAGCAGCTCAGCCGGCGGCCTGATGACGACCGAATTTATCACGCTTTCGAACGCAATGAGCGTAGGCGAAGCCATTGAACATATTAAGCAGCTTCAAACAACGGCAGAGACGATTTACTATGCCTATGTCGTAGATGCAGAAAATCATCTGGAAGGGGCTGTTACGTTCAAGCATCTTTTATTCGAGTCGAACGACAGAAAAGTGGCGGATATTATGCTCACAAAACCCGCATGCGTTCATGTCGATGCATCCGCCAAAGAAGTTGCTTATATAATAGATAAATATAATCTGATGGCTATCCCGGTGATTGACCATAATAAAGTGCTGCAGGGGATGATAACGATCGACGATATCTTAAGCCTTGTCATCAGCGAAACGTGGGGCAAAAAGACCGGACTTTTATAAAAAGACTATTATGAAGTGGCTAAAAACAAAAGAGGCTCTGCCGAAAGGGATCTTAAAAAATCTGTGGCTGTTTTTTGCCGTTTTGGGCCCGGGATTTATCACGGCGAACGTCGATAACGATGCCGGCGGAATTGCCACATATTCAGTCGCCGGAGCTCACTATGGATACGACCTGTTGTGGACGACGCTTCCCGTTTGCATTGCGCTTGTGATAGTGATGGAAATGAGCGGGCGCCTGGGCGCCGTTACCGGACGCGGATTTTCCGATCTTATCAGAGAGCATTTCGGCCTGAGAGTCACATTTTATTTAATGCTTATAATGCTTGCCGTAAATATCGGGAATGTGATGTCCAATTTTGCGGGCGTTGCCGCCGGAATGGAGCTTTTCGGAATAGATAAATATATGTCAGTGCCGCTCGGGGCGTTTTTTATATGGCTCCTTGTTGTAAAGGGGACATATAAAACCGTTGAAAAAGTATTTC
>JACPAJ010000105.1 GCA_016180865.1 Deltaproteobacteria bacterium | reverse complement strand
AACTTTATTGTGTCCACCTTCGCCAATGTGTGCGTCGAATCTATTACGTGTAACCGCTCATTCACAAATCCCTTTGCCCTTGCCTCTTCCACCACCCAGTTAAATATCTTCTGAAACCTCTCTGCTCCCAGTCTCTCGCGAAAAACGCTAAGAGTTGAATGATCCGGCGAATGCTCGTCTGCCGACATGCCCACAAACCACTTATAGGCCATATTATATCTTACCTGCTCCTCTATCTCCCGATCTGATATGTCGTACATGAACTGTAAAAATATCATCTTGAACAGCATTGCGGGTTCATGGCACGGACGCCCATTGTCCTTGCAATACAGATCCTTCACCATCTTGTTGATCTCTTTAAAATCTATCACCTCATCCAGTTTCCTTAAAATATGATCAGAGGGAATTATCCTCTCATACAGTGGATCGCCCCAAAAGCTCTTCTGGCCATCTCTTTCATGATACATGCTTTGCCTCCTTTGCCGATTAACTTGTCAATGAACTTATCATGCCATTCCAAAAAAACGACCTTTTTCAACAGGCTCCGATCTTTCTTAAGCAATATCCGTGCCATTTGAAGGCGGTTGCGAAATACTATTTGATATTATGATGTTAAGTTTTTTCAGCAGCGCGCGTGATGATTAAAATGTGTGCGGGTTGTCAAACACTGTATAAGAATGTTTACACTTTTGGCTTTATAAATGGGGCCGTTTCATGATATTAATTCAACTTAAAATGACGGAAAAAATTCTTCATAAATGGAACATTATCCGCAAATTCGATATGGGCTCGAAATACGAAGCCTATCTCTGCGAAAACGACGATGAAGAATTCAGAGTCCTGTGGTGGCCGGATTGCTACAATGAAGAAGCAAATGCCCTGTTTCGAAAAAGAATTGAAAAACTTGCCGGCCTCTCAAATCAATTTGTCGCAAAAGTTTATAATGTCGCCTTTGATAAAATCAACGGCCACGATATTGTTATCAGCGAATATTTCAACGGTGAACCGATTTTTCAGGCCAGCAGGGGATTGACCCTTGTTCAAAAAATCCATCTCCTTGTGCAAACGCTGCGCGGTTTAAGTTTCATTCATAGAAACGGGCTTCTTCATCTTAATTTAAAATCCGACAACGTCCATGTTGATCTTGTCAAATTACAGGTAAAAATAATCGGCTGGGGTCTGGCCATTTCCATGGATGACGTTAATCTATTGAAAACTAATCCGGCAGGGACGCCATTCGCCATGCCTTATGAAATCGCGTTCGGCAGAGCAAAAATAATAGATGCGCGCGCAGATCTTTTTTTATGGGCCGTGCTTGCATATTGGATAATCGGAGACAAACAGCCTTTCCCAAAAAGATTTTTAGCCAAGGGCAATATTGAAGCTCTCAGGCAGATTATGAAGGAAGAAGAATCTCCTCTCCCTCTAAAGAGTGTTTCTAAGCGCCTGAATGATATTATTTTAGGCATGTTGAACCGCGAACCCAAGCTGCGCCCTTTCAAAAGAGCCGACGGCATAAAAGCGGTTTTGCTCAGAGAATTTCCCGAAGTCATAAAACTGCAAGATGACGTTATAAAAATGAAGCTTAGGAGCTAAGGTCGGAACTAAGGGCTGATTTCTTCAATAAACTTATTCAATTCTTCTTCAGTCCCCGTAAATGGCGGCATCACTTCCGGAGGATTGCGAAGAAACTTTTTTAGTTCCTCTTTTGGATGATGCTTGAGATGTTCATCCAGCGCCGGCCCAAACGTTCCGCCTGTTCCTTTATATTTGTGGCATGAAAGGCATCCCCTCGAAGACAACGCATCATTAACGGTTCGCTTCGGCGCTGCTGCGCCGGATTCTAACGGAACTTTTGCAGAAAGAAGCGGCTCCGCCGCAAAAGCTTCGCTCATATACATATGCCCGTATATAAGATACGGTTTGCGCGCTCTTTCGCGCGTATATCCGCCGAAAGAAAAGGCGGTTAATGCCGCCAAACTCCCCAATAAGAGTATTTTTTGCGTTTTGCGCCCTGATATAAAATAAACCGCCGCACACGAAACAGCCAAAACACCTATGCCAACCATGGGATAGAAAAATTTCGAAACACCGCCGTTGATAATATTATTAAAAACTGCTCCATTAACGGACCTGATTTTCAAAAGAAACGAAAGCCCGCTGAAAGGCTGCAATAAAATTGCAGCGGCAAAAATCGTCCCGCTGTATTTTGCAAGCCACGCAAAATATTCCTTATTTTCTCCCTCCGCCTTTCGCGATTTGAATAAAGCATAGATAAAAGCGAAAGCCGCAGCGTTTGCAATGCACGGAATCAATAAATGAGTGCTGGAGGCAAACATTGTCGGATTAAAAACTGCGTTAAAAAGTTTCGGCTCTTCAAAATATTTTCCTGGGGTTAACATAAATGAATGCGCAGCATTGATAATCAGAGCAGACACAATGGCCGATAAGGCAGCCAGCGCGCCAACAAAAAGATGAAACTTTCTATTTTGAATGCGCCCCCACGTAACTTTCCAGTAAATCGTGGCAACCATCATGATGAAAAACATCGCCACTTCCAAAACAAGAGGCCAGAAAAAGAAATTATAAAGCCGTTTGGTGAATTCCGGGAAAAGGCTTATCAGAAGAACAACGATAAAAACACCGAGCACGCCGCCGGGTTTCATCATTTCGGAAAGAAATTTAACATACCCTTCGGCAAAGCGGTCATGATACGCGCTGTTTTTCCTATATGCGATTATTTCGCTTGCAAACGCGATTACAATTCCTCCGACTGCCACGAAGGCAAAGAAGACGTGGACTAAAATAACAATCGCCATTATGAGCGAATTGCCAAGCAGCGGAAAGTTGATCTGATACATATTATATTTCTACATCTGCCATCCACTTCCCGTGGATATTGCAGTTTTCGATCGCCGTTAAAACGCCTGATGTTGTATTTTTAAGATGCATTCCCACGCACGGATTCGGGCCGTTCGGGCTCATTTCATATCTGGCCACAAATTTTCTATTGAGATAGGTGTCTATCCACATAATCCAGTGTTTCTCTTCCATCACATGCAGAACGCTGCCGATTTTTACGTGCACATCCATGCATGCGCCCGGAATAAGGGCGCACTGTTTTACTACGGTAAACGCCGGGATATGTTTTTTATCTCCGTCGGTAAGATTTTTCGGGTCTGCCGGTTTTTTCAGCGCATTTGCGTCGGCCTTAAAAGATGTTTTTGCAGCGCCACAAACAGGACATTTATCGGGCGCCGCGCCAAAAGCCACATGCCCACACACACCACATACATATAATTCCATAAAAACCTCCTTGCCCGCCAACGGTTTAGTGCTTGCCCGCCATGTTGTAGTGGCGGGGCGGGCTTGTTTATTACGCCAAACTTTCCGCTACTCTGCCGACTAATTTTGCTCCCGGCTTTAATGTGCGGCTTCCTTCGCTCCAGTTTGCGGGGCATGCTTCTTCCGGATGCGATGCCAAATATGAAAACGCTTTAACCTTTCTGGCAAGCTCCGAAAAATTCCTGCCGCAATTATAAAAATTAACTTCCGTCCCCACAAGCTTCCCTTCAGGGCTTATTATAAAAGTCCCTCTTAAGTCAAGACCTGTTGTTTCATCATATACCCCGAAAAGACGGGAAACTTTTCCTGTCGGATCCGCTCCCATGGAAAAATGAATTCCATTGAGCAATTTTTCTTCCCTCTGCCACGCAAGATGAACAAACTTGGTATCCGTTGACACGGAGATGACTTCCGCTCCGGCTTTTAAAAGATCATTGTGCCTTGCCGAAAGATCGGCAAGCTCCGTCGGGCATACAAATGTGTAGTCAGCCGGATAAAATACCAATACAGCCCACCTCCTCTCTCTTTTCAGATCTGAAAGGGCAATCTTTCCAAAATCGCCGCTTCTCGGGTCATAGGTTTCCAGCTCAAAGTCCGGAACCGCCTGACCTACTTTTACGCATGTTTCTACCATAGTTCCCTCCGTTAGAACGCCTTAGCGAATTCCGATAAGCTTAGGCGTTCTTACGCCCGCCAATGTTTTAGTGTCGGGCTAGTTAGACATTTTTCGCACACGCCATAATACGTTACGGAATAACCTTCTATTTTATATTTTTTAAAAGAAGCTTCCGAAATCGGCGGAAGATCCAATTCGATATCGCAAACGGCGCCGCATTTCCTACAGACAAAGTGCGGATGCGGCAAAGCGTTGCCATCAAATCTATCATATGTATCGCCGAACGGAAGCTCCTGAATTTTACCCTGCTCTTTTAATATTTTTAAATTACGATAAACTGTGCCGAGCGATAACTTTGGGAATTCTTTCTTAGCACGCTCATAAATCCAATCCGCTGTTGGATGGGATTTTGTTGAACAGAGAATTTCAAAAATTTTATGCCTCTGCCTGGTTTCTCTATAATCTATTTTACTATCAATATTCATAACGAATACTGATAATATATAAAAAGTTAAATTTGTCAACATCTAATCTGATAGCATTATCATTAAGTGTCGGACACTTATCGTCGATTTTCTTCAATAAGTGTCCGACACTTATGCCGGGTGCTTGGTATAATTATCATTTTTCTTGTCCCCTGCCCCTAATTTGATATATTGGGACGATGGAAATTGTCCTAAACGGCAGAAAAATTAAATCAACTCCCGGCGTTACAATCGCGCAAATTTTAGCAAAAAATCCCCATAAGGGCGAATATCCGGCTATCTGCGCTCTTGCCAACAACCGCCTTGCCGGTCTTTATCACGATATAAGAACCGACAGTGCCATTATAACTCTCGATCTTACCTCCCGGGAAGGAACCGAAGTTTATCGCAGAACTGCCAATCTTATCTTTTTTGCGGCTTTAAAAGAAGTTGATGACGGAGCAAAGGTTGAAGTCGGCCAGTCGATCGGACATGGCTATTTCCTGGAAATCAACAACTGCAAGATCACAGACAAGCTTATTGAATCCTTGGAAATGGAGATGCGCCGCATTGTTAAGAAAAATACGCCCTTAAGGCCGATCTGGATACCGATTGAAGATGCAATCGAGCAATTTAAAAAAGCCGAACGCCATGACAGAGTTCTTCTTCTAAAACAGATGCGCAAAAGCGAAGCGCAGGTGGTTGATGTCGGCAAATACAGAGGCTATGTTTACGGGCCGGTTGCCCACCGAACCGGGCTTATCGATAGATTCAGGCTGCATAAATATCATCACGGGCTGGTTTTGGAATTTCCCGCGACCGACGGAAGTTTTTTGGGAATCGTTAAGGATATGCCAAAACTTTTTTCCGCATATATCGAAACCCGCCGATGGAACGAACGCATCGGAATAGAAAACGTCGCCCAGCTTAATTACAACTGCACAAAAGGGAGAGCTGCCGATCTTGTAAAAGTGGCGGAAGCCCTGCACGAAAAAAAGATAGCCGCAATTGCCGATGAAATATATGAAAGAAAAGATACGAGGCTCATTTTAATTTCCGGGCCTTCGTCTTCGGGCAAAACAACTTTTACAAAAAGGCTTGCAATTCAGCTGCGCGTTAACGGAATAGAGCCGGTCTCCATATCGATCGATAATTATTATTTAGACAGGAAAGATTCTCCTCGGCGCAAGGACGGTTCCTATGATTTTGAAACCATAGATGCAATCGACATTAAACTCTTCAACAAGCACGTATGTGAATTAATGGAAGGCAAAGCGGTCAAAACTCCCCTTTATCTTTTCCCTGAGGGGAGGCGGGATCCTTATAAAAAAAGAACTCTTAGGCTTAAAGCCAATCAGGTCCTGATAACCGAGGGTCTTCATGGATTAAATGAACGCCTTTCATCTTCCATCCCCCGAAAAAGAAAATATAAAATTTATGTCTCCGCTTTAACGCAGCTCTGCATCGACGATCACAACCGTATTTTGACATCGGATGCGCGGCTTTTGCGCCGAATTGTGCGCGACCGCCTTTTCCGGGGCTCTTCAGCCGCCGAAACTCTTTCACTCTGGCCAAGCGTTCGAACAGGAGAAAATATTTATATTTTCCCGTTTCAGGAAGAGGCCGATGTCATGTTTAATTCCGCGCTTGTCTATGAACCTGCATTGTTAAAATCATATGCAGAACGTTTTCTTATGGAAGTTCCGCGCGAACATCCATCCTTTGTTGAGGCCTTGCGCCTTTTCAGATTTCTTGATCTGCTGATTCCGGTGTTGCCGGAAGAAGTGCCGCAAACTTCTATACTTAGAGAATTTATAGGCGGAAGTTCCTTTAGATATTAAATAGTTATAATATTCGTCAAACAACCGACACCATGTCAAAAATTATTTAACCGACTATTTTTAAAAAATAACCTAACTATTAATAAGTTACACATTGAATATTCTTTAGCCCCCGTAAAAAGGGTGATTTTCAACCCTGATTATGACCTGTCAAATAATAATTTGTTTATGTTTTTCAGTTGGTTATAAATTATTAAAACATGGCATGTAATTTGCTCGTCATCGCTCAGAGTTATATTAGAAGACAGGGCGTCTAATAATGGGGGGTTAAATATGATAAGGAAAACACTGACAGCGATGGTCATTCTTTGCATTGCTTCTTTGGGGGCGTGCGGAGGAGGAAGCAGCAGCACTGCAACTAGTTCAACTGCAAGCACGGTATCGCTTACCGGAACAGTTGCCGCGCCGGCTGTTGCAAGCACAAATTTGGCTGCAGGCAAAGGAATTGCAAAAGCAACGCTCAGCGATTCAGCTGCACAATGCGAAAGCATTGAAGTCTATCAAATGACAACCGGAGAGGAAGTTGCTGCCGGAGAATGCAATGCTGACGGAACCTTTACCCTTTCGTGCTCAAAGGACGAAATGAAAGGCGAAGCGAGCGACGAAACGGGCGATGAATTCACATTCAGAGGAATATTTCATGCTGTAGCTGATGGTAAGGATCTGTACGGTTTTGTGGAAAGCTCAGTTGGAAGCGATGTCTCTTCTTTAACAATCGACCAGATTGATGCCGATGTTTCTATTGCTGTTCTCGATATGCTTTCAGAACTTGGAATTAGCGATTTTGACGATCTGGCCGGTTCACTTGCAGGGTTGGCCGGAACAGCTTTTGCGTCATTTGATCCGCACTGCTTTTTTGAAATGCAGAAAGAACTCATAGAATCTGCCGATCCGGAAGACGGGGCAAGTTTAAATGATGAAACTGCAAAAGCCCGCGATGCGTGTAAAGCAACAATGGCCGCTGGAGCTCTTCCATCTGGATATACAAATTGGGGTCAATTTATGAAGGATTGCATGCACGGAGATCTTCCTGCTTCGGCACAGGCCGAAGTAGGCACATATGTCGATGAAGTTGGATTTGCTTATATGGATAGCAGCGCATGGGCCTCCAACTACGAGAGTTACACGAGCGTGCTGGATAACTTCCAAAACGCAAGTGCGGTTTTCGCTGGAACCGTCGGAACAACGGCGCTTTCTATTGCCGCTCCTTTGGGAAAAGCCGCCGGAGACTCTTCGGAAATACCCTGCGAGTCAGCAAAAACGGACGACGATTATCTCCAAAACTTTGCTTCCGTATTTTTGGATGCAACGGACTTAACGGAATTTCAGAAAAACTTCGGTCTTGAAGAGGGAATGGATTCCGGCGAAGCGTTCGGAGTTTGGTTTGGAACATTTGATGAGTTTAAAGATTCCGGAGACTGGTCGAAATTTGATTCTGACGCCATGAATTCTATGTTTGCGTCATATGAGGGAAACTTTGATAGTTTCTATGAAGGCGGTGTTTTAAGCGGAACCGCCACCTCCACGGTCTATGGATTTATGTATAATACCGACTATGATTCGTTCGGCGACGATGAAGGCGCGATGAAAGACTATTTTGCCCAAATGGGATCAACCTTTGAAACACAATCATGGGACGATTTATACGGAAAAGAAGAGGTGTACGCGGCGAATTGGCAGGGACAATATGAAACGGCCGGAGGCTCCGAGGGAAGTGGAGCATTTACGTTTACAGAGATCGCGGATGACGATGCTACCGGCGCGACTTCCTGTCTAGATATGTGCAAGGCGACAGGCGGAACAAATGAATCGTGTTTCGATGATTGCTTTGGCGGCGGTGGCGACAGCAATCAAACCTTGTTAGCCGGAAACTACGGCGGCACCCGCTCAGGTTGCCCGGATGCATTTGGAAACTCAATTCTGATTTCCGGCTTCGGGCCATATGCTTTAGGCCCTCTAAGTATTTCATGGACAAGCGGGAGTTCTTCATGCACCTCTGCGGATTGTTCAACATGCATGGTTACAGGCAGCGGCGCGGCAGGAACTGTTATTCATGGCGTTTGTAATGTTGGCGGCGGGATGTTCCCAACCTGCGATTTTACCTACACCAAACAATAAGCATATAATCAATTGTAGTGGCCCCGCTCCACAAATTGGAGCGGGGTTTTTTTTCGTAAAGAATGTAAAGAATCGCGCAACTTTTCCGAATTTCTGCCGATAATATTAATAGGAGATGTTTAATCGGCATGAAAATAGGAATTATAAATAAAATCAACCGGATACGAAGCAAGCGGCCTTCTAAATCAGAAGATGAAAGGCCTTATCTGCGTTTGCCGGTTGACCCTCCAAGTCCAAGACAAAAGGAACCATCCAAAGAGGCTCCTGCCGGAAGAGTCATTATTATTGATCTCATGTAACTGTTGCAAAACCTTAAATTCGCTGATAGTAATCAAAAAACTATGACAGACCTTATAAAAGAAATATTAAGCTACATCGGTTTGGCCCTGCCGGCGCTGATTGTCATCACAAACCCAGTCTCCGCCGCGACGTTTTTCATCTCCCTCACCGAAGGGATGAAACAAAAGGAGATAAAAAGAACCGCTTTAAAAGCCTGTCTTGCCTCCATGTGGGTGATGAGTGTTTTCGCAATTTTCGGAACGTTCATATTTAAAATTTTTAATATCACAATTTACGCGTTTCAAATCGCCGGCGGAATAATATTATTTGGCGTCGGCATGGATATAAGAAAAGGGCGGAGAAATGAACCCTCCGCCTCGCAAAAAGGCGACGATCTTTCTATCGTTCCCCTGGCTATACCGATGATCGCCGGCCCCGGCGCAATTACAACATGCCTGATGCTTGCAGGCGAGGCAAATAACATAATATTTCTCGGCGTCCTTATCGCATGCATCGCTGTCAGCCTGATTATTATGTATGTTGTTCTGACCCATTCCTCCAAATTCACATTAGTTCTCGGCGAAGGCGGCGTGAGAATAGTTGTAAGGCTTATGGGATTGATTCTCGCGGTAATCGCAGTTCAGTTTGTGCTTAACGGAATAAAAGGCTCGATTCCGATGCTTATTCCGGTAATCAGCAAGTGCCTGAAAATTTCTTGATCTATTAAATTCATATGCGCGGAAAATTTATAACATTTGAGGGAATCGAAGGGTGCGGCAAAACTACGCAGATAAAATTACTGGATGAATATCTGCGCAAAAAAGGCTTTGAAACTGTTTTGTCGCGGGAACCCGGCGGGACAAAAATCGGCGATAAAATCCGCGCTATTCTTCTTGATCCGGAGCATAAAGAAATGACACCCCTTGCGGAACTCTTTCTTTATGAAGCCTCGCGCGCCCAACATGTAAATGAATTAATTAATCCGGCTGTTGAATCCGGTAAAGTTATTTTATGCGATAGATTTGCAGACTCTTCCGCAGCTTATCAAAGCGCGGCGCGGCTTCTGCCAAAAGATTTAGTCGATGAATTAAATAATATCGCCATCGCGGGAATAAAACCGGATTTAACCGTTATTTTAGATATCAACCCTGAAGAAGGGCTTAAAAGAGCGCATGTGAGGGGAAAGCCCGACCGCTTTGAACAGGAAAAAATGGATTTTCACGAGCGGGTGCGGAACGGTTACCTTGCTCTTGCAAAAAAGGAGCCGAAAAGATTTATCGTTATTAACGGGCGAAAAACGGTTGAAGAAATCCATAAGGAAATTATTTCATGCATATCATCGGCCATAAGCCTCAAATAGAAATATTTCAAAAAGCTATAAAAGAGGACATGCTTGCAAACGCATACCTTTTCAGCGGACCCGACGGCATAGGCAAAAAAATGTGCGCAATTAAGTTCGCTATGGATATCAATTCCGATTCGTGCGGCAGCTGTCCTTCCTGCCGGAAAATTCTTCATAATACTCATCCGGATCTTTTAATTGTCGCGACCGAAGAAGATAAAAAAGATATAACCATCGAGCAGATGCGCATCATGCAGTCGCAAATACAAATGCATCCGCTGGAAGGCTTATATAAAGTCATTATTATCGACAATGCCGAAGACATGAGCGGCTCTGCGGCTAATTCCATATTAAAAACTCTTGAAGAACCGCCTAAAAATACAATTTTTATTCTCATTACTTCAAGAGAACATCGGCTGCTTCCAACAATTTTATCCAGATGCCAGAAAATAAGGTTTTCTCCT
>JACPAJ010000104.1 GCA_016180865.1 Deltaproteobacteria bacterium | reverse complement strand
CGAAAAGCTTTTGAAGGTTACGGAAGAGGCTCTTTATATCGGGATAGACAAGACGCGGGTCGGAAGCAGGCTTTTTGACATTTCGGAAGCCATTCAAAAGCATGCGGAGGCATCTGGTTTTTCGGTCGTACGGGATTTTGTGGGGCATGGAATTGGAACTTCTCTCCATGAAGATCCGCAGATACCCAATTTCGGCCAATCGGGAACCGGAATTAAGCTCAGGGAAGGGATGGTTTTTGCGCTTGAGCCGATGGTAAACACAGGTGATTGGAAAATAAAAGTTTTGGATGATAAATGGACGGTAGTGACAATGGATGGAAGCTTATCGGCCCACTTTGAACATACAGTGGCAATATTAAAAGATGGGCCGTACATATTAAGTAGAGGGTAATGGCAAAGGAAGAAGCAATTGTGGTTGAGGGTAAAGTTCTTGAAACATTGCCGAACGCAATGTTTAGAGTGGAACTCCCGAACGGACATAAAATTCTGGCGCATATTTCAGGTAAAATGCGGATGCATTTTATTAAAATACTGCCCGGAGACAAGGTGACGATAGAATTATCACCCTATGATTTAACCCGCGGGCGGGTTGTTTATAGAGCGAAATAATTAAGGAGCTTTTAGCTTATGAGAGTAAGATCATCAGTAAAGAAAATTTGCGCTAAGTGCAAAATTGTGCGTCGGAAGGGCGAGGTGCGGGTTATCTGCTCGAATCCGAAACATAAACAGAAACAAGGATAAATATTATGCC
The DNA here is from genome assembly GCA_016180865.1 of Deltaproteobacteria bacterium. GTDB lineage: Bacteria > UBA10199 > UBA10199 > 1-14-0-20-49-13 > JACPAJ01. The sequence goes on along the minus strand of JACPAJ010000104.1, from coordinate 10,183 downwards.
AAGAATAGCAGGAGTGGATATTCCATCGAAGAAAAAGATAGCCTTTTCGCTGAGCTATATTTACGGCATCGGGCCGACTTTAGCCAAGAAAATCTGCGAAGAGGCCAAGATCGATATTAATATGAGGGCTGAAAAGCTGTCCGATGCTCAGCTTGCCCAGATCCGTGAAATTATCGATGCTAAGTACAGGGTTGAAGGGGATTTAAGACGCGATATTCAGGCGAATATTAAACTGCTGAAAGATCTCGGCGCGTACAGAGGATATCGTCACATCAAGCATTTGCCGTGCAGAGGACAGAGGACTCATACCAACGCAAGAACTGCCAAGAATAGGCCTCGTGTGGCTATAGCCGGAAGGAAAAAAGCGCCTGGGCCGAGCAGCTAGGAGGAATTAAATATGGCTGAAGAGATTAAAGAAACAAAAGAAGTGAAGGATGAAGCAAAGGGCAAGGCTCATCCTAAGGGCGCAAAACCGGCAGATGCCGCCGGAGCCGAAGGCCAGAAACCTAAAGGTGCCGAAGGCGAGGGCGCGCCCGCTGTAAAGATTAAAAAGAAAATTAAAAGGAATGTTTCGACCGGAGTTATTAATATTCAGGCGACATTTAATAATACGATTATTACGATCAGCGATGCGCAAGGCAATGTTTTATGCTGGTCGACTGCCGGAGCAAAAGGCTTTAAGGGCTCTAAAAAAGGGACGCCGTTTGCAGCACAGCTGGCAGCCGAAACCGCCTGCAGAAAAGCGGTTGAATACGGCATGAAGACGGTTTCTGTTTACGTGAGAGGACCGGGCGCCGGGAGAGAGTCGGCTCTTAGAGCCATTGCCCACTCTGGCATAAAGGCTTCGGTAATTCGCGATCTGACGCCGATACCTCACAACGGATGCAGGCCGCCGAAACGGAGGAGAATTTAATATATTATGGCGAAAAATAATGGACCAGTTTGCAGGCTTTGCAGACGCGACGGCATTAAGCTGTTTCTTAAGGGCGAAAGATGTTTTACCGACAAGTGCGCTATAGAGCGCAGAGCTTATGCTCCGGGACAGCATGGACAGCGGAGCGGCAGAAAACCGACTGAATATGCCGTCCAGCTCCGCGAAAAGCAAAAAGTAAAGCGAATTTACGGAGTGCTTGAAAGGCAGTTCAGGCGCTATTTTGGGCTTGCCGAAAGAATGAAGGGCGTTACGGGTGAAAATCTGCTGCAGATTCTGGAACGCCGCTTTGATAACGTGGTTTATAGAATGGGGCTTGCAACATCAAGAGCGGAGGCGCGTCATCTTGTAAGACACGGCCATTTCACGGTTAACGGAAGAAAAAATACCATTCCGGCGTCTCTTTTAAAACAGGGCGATGTTGTTCAGGTAAAGGAAAAAGCCCGGAAAAGCCCATGGCTGCAAAAGGCTTTTGAAAGCGCGGAACGCCACGGCGTGCCCGAATGGCTGAAGCTGGAGAAAGATAAGTTCAGCGCGGCATTTTTGGCTTACCCGATGCGCGATCAGCTTACACTGCCGATAAATGAGCAATTAATCGTCGAATTATATTCGAAATAAATAAGGAGTAAAAAATTATGTATGGAAATTGGAGAAATCTTATAAAGCCGAAAGCGCTTGAGGTCGAAAGAGATACGCTGACCGCAACTTACGGCAAGTTTGTGGCAAAGCCTCTTGAGCGGGGATACGGCATCACGCTCGGAAATTCTTTAAGAAGGGTTCTTCTTTCATCGCTGCAGGGGGCTGCGATTTCCGCAGTGAAGATTGACGGAGTTCTTCATGAATTTTCGACTATACAGGGAGTGCGCGAAGACGTAACCAATATTATTTTGAACCTGAAAGAGCTTCGCCTGAAATTGCATGAAGGCGACCACGATGTGATGCACATTGAAGCTTCCGGCGAAAGGGAGATAAAGGCGAAGGATATAAAGATATCTTCAAAGATAGAGATTCTGAATCCGGATCTGCATATTGCATCGCTTGGGCCTGAAGGCAAGCTGAAGATAGAGCTGCATGTAAAGCTAGGCCGCGGATATGTTCCGGCCGAACGCAATAAAACCGAAGGGATGCCCATAGGCATTATCCCGATCGATTCGATTTTTACCCCCGTGCTTAAGGTTAACTATAATGTTACCAATGCAAGAGTCGGCCAGATGACGGACTACGACAGGCTGACGCTGGAAGTCTGGACAGATGGCTCGGTAAAGCCCGATGACGCCGTTGCCTTTGCAGCCAAAATACTCAAAGAACAGCTGCAGATATTCATTAATTTTGAAGAGGTGGCGGAACCGGTGGAAGAGATGAGAATTGAAGAGACATCAAGCCTTAATGCCAACTTATACCGCAGGGTTGATGAGCTTGAGCTCTCAGTCAGGTCGGCAAATTGCCTTCAGAATGCAAATATCAAATTTATCGGAGAGTTGTGCCAGAGGTCTGAAGCGGAGATGCTGAAGACCAAAAATTTTGGGAGAAAGTCCCTGAATGAAATTAAGGAAATTTTGACGTCGATGGGGCTTGCGCTGGGAATGAAACTGGAAGGCTTTAAAACCGAAGACGCCGATAAATTCAGACCCAAGGAGATTGAATAGAATCTATGAGACATAATCTTGCACATAAAAGGCTGGGGCGCACAACGGCGCATCGGCTTGCTCTGTTCAGAAATATGCTTGCTGCGCTCGTTAACTGTGACAGAATAGAGACGACTTTGGGCAAAGCCCGCGAACTGAGACCTTTGGCCGACAAATTAATTACGCTTGCTAAAAACACTAAAAACAACGGTTCGGTAGCTTCCAGAAGGCACGCTTTCAGCCTGTTAAGAGACGACACAGCGGTGAAGAAACTTTTCAGCTCGCTTGCCGACAGATTCCGCGAAAGAAAAGGCGGTTATACGCGCATTCTCAAGCTTGGATACAGGCACGGCGACTGCGCGCCTATGGCTATATTGGAGTATCTGACAGCCGAGATAAAAAGCGCAGCCAAAGAAGAGAAGAAGTCTGCAAAAGCAAAAAAAGTTTCAAAAGCCCCAAAGAAAAAGTAAAGTTAAATGAAAATAAAACTGGCATTAATTTTTATTTTTGCAGTTTTAGTCCTTGCCTTATTCACTTATGAGCAGATAGTCCCTCCGTTTTCATCCGGCGATTTCATGCCTCAGTTTTCTCTGCTTGATACAAAAGGAAATAAAATTAATCTGTCGGATTTTCGCGGACAGCCGGTGCTTATCCATTTTTGGGCAACATGGTGCCCTCAATGTGTCGAAGAAATCCCCCTGCTGAATAATTTTGCGGCTTCTTCATCTAAAATTAAAGTCCTTGCTGTGAGCGAGGATGAAGCTAAGGAAGCGGTTGCCGAATTTTTTAGAGGCTTGGAGCCGTCATTCCCTGTTTTAATGGATTCAGAAGGGCTTGTTGCCGACACTTATAAAAGTTACAAGGTTCCTGAAACTTTTTTACTGGATGAAAACGGCAAATTTTTACACAGGTTTATCGGCGCCGTTTCATGGGATAATCCGAAAGTTTTAAAGAAGGTCGAAGAATTATTGTACTTAGGCAGGTAGAAATCTCCAGTTATATCAACTAGTTATAAGTCATGTGAATTTTTCTGAAAATAGTTAGCAACTTTTTTTTATTTCCACCGAAAATAACAATGGGAGGCCAAATTGGCGTTCAATTTGGTTTTAAGGATTAAAAAGCCGCTTTCTAAAGCCGGCTAAAAGGAGGATAGGGAATATGAAAAAGATATTAGCATTGGCGGTAATTCTGTCTGTCGCAACAGTTGCTTGCGATGCCTTCAAAGACAATTACGGAAATGAACCGAAGAAAACAGCCGGAGCCGCAGCTCCTGGTGTTGGCACAACTCCTGCCGGCGGCGGCGGAAGCGGCACAGTTAATGCCATCGATTATGCAAGTGATAAAACCGAATGCGTGGCTGTCGAAGGCGTCAAGGTTGTAAAGGCGGAAGATGCCGATGCGGTTAAAGCGACGGTTTTAAATGTTGCCGAAGAAGGGGCTGAGCTTAAAACGACTGCAGAAAAAGTCGGCGCGTTCACCACAAAGATTTCAAGTCTTGCTGCGGATAAAGAACTGCTTTCTCTGACACTAAAACAAACGGCTGAAAAAGAGTTTGCAGTCTGCGCTGTTTCCTATAACGGCTTGAAAGTAAAAAGCGGCGAAGTCACCGTTGCTAAATTTAACGACGGAGCCGACAAAGATGCGGCAAAGGCTGTCAATTCAGGATCTTTCAAATTTGAATTTGAGGATGCTGGAACGGCTGCATCAGCGATTAAAGAGCTTCTTACCGAAAAGGCCGCAGATGCAACATTGGTTGAAGGAACCTATTTGGCTGAAGGGTTGACTGAAAAAGCGAAAGAGGAAGAGAAAAAATAACGGCTCGATAAATTGATTATTGCAAAGCCCGGTGGCAAAACCATCGGGCTTTTTTATTCTCATTTTTCCTTGCAAATTTAGGTAGTTACCCGTATAAACTGCTCCGAAATGTTTAAGTATATCATCAAAAAAATCGTAGGCACCAAGAATGAGCGTGAATTAAAGAGAATCAGACCTCTTATTTCACATATAAATGGATTTGAAGCGGCCGTTTCCTCTCTTTCCGACTCCGATTTAAAGGCGAAAACAGCCCAGTTTAAAGAGAGGATTTCCAACGGCGAAACGCTTGAAACCGTTTTGCCGGAAGCGTTTGCGGTTGTTAGAGAGGCCGGAAAGCGCGTTCTCAATATGCGGCATTTCGATTCGCAGCTTATCGGAGGAATTGTTCTGCATGAGGGCAGAATATCCGAAATGAAAACCGGCGAAGGAAAAACGCTTGTTGCCACGCTTCCGATTTATCTTAATGCTCTCGCGGGGAAGGGCGTTCATCTTGTTACCGTAAATGATTATCTTGCTAAAAGAGATGCAAATTGGATGGGGCAGATTTATAAATTCCTTGGGATGAGCGTTGGCGTGATTCTTCACGGTCTTAATGACGGCGAACGGAAGGCGGCTTACAACTGCGATATTACCTACGGAACGAACAATGAATTCGGCTTTGATTATCTGCGCGACAATATGAAATATTCGGTCGAACAGTTTGTGCAGAGGCCGCTTAATTTTGCCATAGTCGATGAAGTCGATTCCATTTTAATAGATGAAGCAAGAACGCCTTTAATTATTTCCGGGCCGGCTGAAGAATCGACCCAGCTTTATTACTCGGTCAATCAGATTATACATTTTTTAAAAGCCGAGACAGATTATACCGTCGATGAAAAAGCCAAAACGGTTATTCTGACGGATCATGGCGTCGCTACCGCCGAAAAGCGCTTAAATTGCGATAATCTTTACGAGCCCAAAAACATTTCGCTTTTGCATCACGTTAATCAGGCGCTGCGCGCCCATGTTCTTTTTAAGCGCGATGTGGATTATGTTGTGAAAGACGGCGAAGTTGTTATCGTAGATGAATTTACCGGCCGCCTTATGCCTGGGCGGCGCTGGAGCGACGGCCTTCACCAGGCTGTTGAGGCAAAAGAGGGCGCAAGAATTGAAAACGAAAATCAAACCCTCGCTACGATTACATTTCAAAATTATTTCAGAATGTACAAGAAACTTTCCGGCATGACCGGCACCGCCGATACGGAAGCGGCTGAATTCGCAAAAATCTATAATCTGGAAGTAATCGTCATCCCGACAAACAGAGCAATGATAAGAATCGATAACGCGGATGTCATTTATAAAACGGAAAAAGCGAAGTTCAAGGCGGTTGTTGATGAGATAATCGAGTGCAATAAAAAAGGGCAGCCGGTTCTTGTGGGAACGATATCGATCGAAAAATCAGAGCGCATTGCCGCAACGCTTTCGCGCTTTGGCGTAAAACATAATGTTTTAAACGCAAAATATCACGAAAAAGAGGCTGAAATTATCGCTCAGGCCGGAAGGAAAAACGGAGTTACGATTGCAACCAATATGGCAGGCCGCGGCGTTGACATCATACTCGGCGGCAATGCCGAAGGTCTTACGAGGCTTAAGCTTGGCGGCGACATCGGCGCTGACGAAGCGGCATTTAAAGAAATGCTTTCTAAGTGCAAAGAAGAGTGCGCGGCGGAGCATGAAGAGGTTGTGCGTTTGGGAGGTCTTCATATTATCGGCACCGAGCGCCACGAAAGCCGCAGAATCGATAATCAGCTCCGAGGGCGCGCGGGAAGGCAGGGAGATCCGGGCTCATCCAGATTTTATCTGTCATTGGAAGACGATCTGCTTAGAATATTCGGCGGCGATAGGATCAAAGGGCTGATGGAGAGGTTCGGGATGGGCGAAGACGAGGTGATAGAGCATCCATGGCTTTCGCGCGCGATTGCAAATGCGCAGAAAAAGGTTGAAGATCATAATTTCTCCATCAGAAAACATATTCTTGAATATGACGACGTAATGAATCAGCAGAGAAATACCGTTTACGGCCTTCGCAGGGAATTGCTGGGTTCTGTAGATTGCAGGGAAAAAGTGCTCGATATGACCGATCAGATCGTAAGCACCGTAGTCGATGATTTTGTCCCCGAAAAAGTCGATATCGATTCCTTCGAGCATAAGCCGTTTGAGGAAAAGGTGAAGAGCCAGTTCGGCTTTGAATTTTCCGCCAAGGGCCTGTCCGGTGATAATCTCGGCCGCGACAAAATCGGCGAAGAGCTTTTTAATACCGCCGTGAAGTATTATGAAGAAAAAGAAAAGACCTATGGCTCTGCTATCATGCGGCAGATCGAAAAATACATCATTCTATCCAATCTGGATTCGCTCTGGAAAGATCATCTTTTGCAGATGGATCACTTGAAAGAAGGGATTGGGCTCAGGGGGTACGGGCAAAAGGATCCTCTTCTGGAGTATAAGAAAGAAGGCTATGCGATGTTTGCCGGGATGATGGATCGATTTGCAACGGACGTCATTGAAAAGGTTTATCGCGTACAGATTAAGCAGGAGCAGCCCCCTCAGGGCCTGGAAATAGCCAGAAGCAGGACGCCTTTGATGGAGCAGCATGCCGAAACCGGCGTGTTTGCTTCTGAAGCCGGCTCTTCCGGCGCTTCAAGGACCTTACAGGCGCATGGGGTAATGGCTGCCGCAAACAGGCCCGATATGGCAAAACAAACGACGGTTAAACATGAGGCTCCAAAAGTCGGCAGAAACGATCCGTGCCCCTGCGGAGCGGTGAAATCAGATGGAACGCCGATAAAGTATAAGCATTGCCATGGCAAATAGTTTGACTAATATTGGAAGGCGATAAAATTTCGTAGAGGTGAATTATAAAATATGGTATAAGTAACCTATGCTTGAACGGCTCCCCATTTCCAAACTGAATGAGTTTTTAAGCAGGTATTCAGACATTCTTTTCGCGGCGCTGATTGTCATCCCTCTGGCGATGATAATAGTGCCGATGCCGACATGGCTTCTGGATGTTTTGCTCACGTTCAGTATTACTCTTGCGATAATAATTCTCCTTGTTTCATTCTATATATCAGAGGCTCTTAAGGTGGCTTCATTTCCGACTATTTTGCTGATTTGCACGCTGTTCAGGCTTTCCCTTAATATATCGACCACGCGTTTAATCCTGGCAAACGGATACGCCGGCGAAGTTATCAACGCGTTCGGCTCGTTTGTCGTAGGGGGCAATTACGTTGTCGGCGGAGTTCTCTTTTTAATTATAACGATCGTGAACTTCATTGTTATCGCTAAAGGCGCGGAGCGCGTATCGGAAGTTGCCGCCCGCTTTACGTTGGATGCCATGCCCGGAAAGCAGATGTCCATTGACGCCGATTTGAGGGCCGGAATTATTCAAGTTGAGCAGGCTTTGCAGCGCAGGCAAACCCTGCAGCGCGAATCGCAGATGTACGGGGCGATGGACGGCGCCATGAAATTCGTGAAGGGCGATGCCATTGCCGGCATGGTGATTATTTTAATTAATATCGTAGCGGGATTTATCATAGGAGTCATCCAGCGCGATATGACATTTGTCCATGCCATACAGGTATATTCGCTGCTTACGATAGGCGACGGCCTTGTCCAGCAGGTGCCTGCGCTTGTTGTTTCGGTTTCGGCCGGCATAGTCGTAACCCGCGTAACTTCGGAAGGAGAAGGCTCCAATCTCGGGCGCGAGATTGTTTCCCAGTTGACGGCCTATCCAAAAGCTCTAATGATTGCATCCGCGCTGCTCGGCATTCTTGGCGTGGTTCCGGGGCTTCCGGGCGTTCCGTTTTTTATTCTATCGCTGCTTTCGGGCGGATCGGCCTATTTTTTAATTAAATCCAAAGAGAAGGCGGTTCAGCAGGTAAAACAGACGCCGAAGCAGGATGTTGTGAAAAAAGCCGTCGCAAAGCATGGCGATGTTCTGCCGTTTATCATGCCGTCTCCGATATCGCTTGAAGTCGGCTCCTCAATTATTCCTTTTGTCGATGACAAGCAGGACGGCGGGCGTTTTATAAATGAGCTTATTCCGCTTTTAAGGCACGGCCTTTATTACGAGCTTGGCGTTAATTTTCCGGGCATACAGGTGAGAGGCCAGACGGTTGATATGGAGCCGGAAGCATATGTGATAAATATTAACGAAGTGCCGGTTGCCTACGGCCGCATAATGAAAGATTCCATTCTTGTGGGAGAATCGCTGGAACAGCTCTCTCTGTTTAATATCAGCGGAACCGAAACGATACATCCGATAGACGGCTCCGTTGTGACGTGGATATCCAAGGAGTTTAAGGATGTGGCAACGCAGACGGGCTTCAGGATGTGGGATACCGCTGAATACCTCATCCTTCATTTATCTTATGTTTTAAGGCGCCATGCCCATGAGTTTTTGGGGCTGCAGGAAATTCAAAATGTTCTGGCCGAGCTTGAAAAGTCGCATCCGGCGCTCGTTAAAGAGCTTGTTCCAAAAGTGGTTACATTGCTTCAGCTGACGGAAATTTTCCAGCGGCTGGTGCAGGAAGATATCGCGGTGCGCGATTTGAAGTCTGTTTTTTCCACGCTCGCGCAGTGGGGGGAAATCGAGCGCGACACTCTTCTTCTTACGGAACACGTTCGGGCGGGGCTCAAGCGTTATATTACTCACAAATATGCCGGCTCCTCAAATACGCTTGCGGTCTATCTTTTAGACCCGGATATCGAAGATATGATTCGGAATGCCATACGGCGGACCGAGAAGGGGAATTATCTAGCGCTGGAGCCCGACGTTACGCAGGAGATTATCGAAGCAGTTGGAAAAGAGATTGCTTCTCATCCGTTTCCTCCGGGCGCAAAACCTCCGGTAATACTTACGACCGCCGAGGTTAGAAGATATTTCAGAAAAATAATCGAACTGGAATTTCCGCAGCTCTCTGTCCTTTCATATCAGGAGCTTTCCGAAAATTTAAGGATCCAGCCTATCGCAAGGGTTGGGCTGCCGCAGAAGAGGACAGGCGAGTTTGCGCCCGCAACGGCATAAACTATGAACAGGAAACTGACATTAATCGTTTTTTTAGCCGCACTCTTGGCAAGCTCTTATTCGTACGCCGAATGCATCGACTGGGGCCGCGTAATGACAAAATACGAAATCGACCATATGGCGGGATGGAAAAAAACGGTTCTTTTGGGCTCTTTTGAAAATTTCACGAAAATTTCGGGGGATGACTGGCTTTCAAGCGGAATCCCCAACCTTTTAAAAGAATATTTAAACACCGGCGATCAGATTAATGCCGTTTTCGGTCCGGCGGCAAAGTATTTATTAAAATTTCGGAGAAGGGGCTTTTTATCAAGCAGCTGCAGCTCGACATTGCCTATCCGCAAAATAAGCAGTTTTTTGATACTCTTGGCGATGCGGCCATGGATATTTTGTCCGTGATCGGTCCGCCTTATGATAAAGACAAATTTCGCGTAGTTGGTTCGGCCACGGCTTCTCTGCCGGCCTACGAAAATTATATCAGAGGCATTCTTGCATATCAGTCGTTTGATGTGGATAAAATGGATATCGCAAGGACATGGTTCGACGAATCGAAGAAAGCCGATATCAATTTTCAGAACGCGTATTTGGGGACGATAGACGTCGATATTTTTCTGGCCATGTATAATAAGCAGAACAGGCATGCCTTTGCCGGTTTCTTGGAAGCGGTTGAGAAGGAAACGGCCGCCATGAAGCGTTTTTCAAAAAGGCTGCCGCCTCCTTCAAGGCCGAAACGCTACATGATTAAAACAA
>JACPAJ010000103.1 GCA_016180865.1 Deltaproteobacteria bacterium | reverse complement strand
GAGGGTTGTGCAATAATGCCTGAAAGGCGGCCCCTCCGCTGCCAAGAGCAAGGCCTGTGAATATTCCGAGCAGAATTCTCGGAAGGCGCGAATATAAAATTATCGCGATTTCGGTTTCAGTGGCCGGGCTTTTAAAAATGGAAACCGGTTCGCTGCCGATATTTAAAGTTAAGATGGCGGTTATCGCCAGAGCAGCCAGAAACGCGCAGTTTATGAATAGCCAATATTTAAAAGTTAAATGTTTCATAATGTTATGTCATTGCGATCCGCCGTAGGCGGAGAAGCAATCCCGTGTTAGGGATATCACTATCTTGTTCACCGCTTTGCCGATTCTGGGGCCGGCGCGGAAATCGGACATGTTAAATTTTACAACTTTTTTGTTTAATAGAGCCGGAAGATCCTCCGACTCTTCCGTCCCCATCGTTAAATCTATAATCATATCGGGATTTTTTGCCAGTATGAATTCGGCGTTTATAGTAGGATACGGAGTTATTTCGGTATCAATGATATTTTTTGCTCCTGCAAGATTTAAAATATCGCCTAAAAATGTTTTGGGGCCGGCGGCTACGAGAGGATGATGGCCGACTAAAATCAGTATTTTGGTGTTTTGGTGTTTTCGTATTTTCGTGTTTTGAATAGATATTTGCATAGAATGTGACAATTTAGCACCATTTTCTTTTTTACCAACAACCTCCGCAATTTTTTCAATGGAAGAATATAAATCTTTCATCGATTTAAACGGCACAGTTAATGTTTTGATCCCGGCATTTTGCAGGACAGCAAATTGCTTTTTAACGCTGTTTTCTTCGGAGCCTATTACAAGATCGGGTTTTAGAGCGATGATTTTTTCGGTGTTTATATTTATGTAATCAGCGACTTTCGGAAGATTTTTTACTTCTTCCGGATAATCGCACCATGTTGTAACGCCAATAACTTTATCACCGATGCCTAATGCGAAAAGAATTTCGGTGATGTTGGGCTTGAGGGAGATGATTCGTGCTGGTTCGATGGTTCGATAGTTCGATGGTTCGATAGTTCGTGCATACGAACTGAACAGCAACGCTGTTAATGCAATGAATATGATATTTACTTTGTTCATTTTCATAAAATAGTACTAACGCACCAACGAACTATTTCTCGCCATTTACCACACTAACCGTGTCCAAATCAAAGCCGATTTTGCCGTTTCCCGGATTCAGCGGATCGGCCGGCTTTTTATAAGAACCCGCACTTGTTATTTTTATGTATCGCGCTTTTTCTATTCCTATATCCGCCAAATCAAACGCATCGCCGCCCGCGCCGTTTTCAAGCCCCGGAATGAAAAAATCCCTTCCATAAAGCGTTGGAGTTATGCCGGCGCAGCCGGATTGCAATCCGGCATAAAAATCCGTGCCGCCGACAGCTGTTTTTGGCATATCAGGATTGCATTCGAACGAAAAAAAGTTAACGCCATCTTCGCTGGCGCTTACTTCGGCAGGCTCTGCAAAAACGTCGACACTTGCCGGATCATCAATTGCCATTTGCAGATAATCTGCAGTAGGATCGCCGGGTTTGATAATGAAAAAAGCGTTCTCAAAAACAATAAAATCGGGCCCTTCGCCGTCTATAATTTCACATTCTCCCATATCCAATATTATGCTTCCGCCATTGCCGAGTGAAAGCGCGCCGCTTGTGGTGCCTCCGGAGGTTCCGCTTGTGTTTCCCTTTATCGGTTCGGGAGCCCCAAGCACAACGCCGGGCAATTTATTAAAATTCAATCCGCCGCCGGAAGAGATTTTTGCATCTATTACCGCTTCAGCAAACCCTGTGCATTTGGGGTCAGGCTTCGGTAATTCGGTATTTTCCGGGGGAGGCATATCTTCCGGGAGATTAGCCTCAGGAGGCGGTGCAAGATCGTCCGGCGCAGGGGGCTCCTCAGGCGGTTCTGTAGGCGGAGGCGGGTTTTCCGAAAGATTATTTAGGCCGTCGTAATTTGTGTTGATTGCAACAATAGTTCCGGGAAATCCCGTAAGCACAAATAAGTCGGGTCCGGGATTTTCAGCCGCAAATTTTCTTATGGCAATAGGTCCGGCACCTGTAACCGTTCCTGAAGGGTTTTCTTCTGTTACGCCGCTTTCGTAACCCAAAATAAAAGGTTCCGGCGAAAAATAGCCGCCTAAAACTTTTGGCGGCGAACTTTTTATATCTATCGGATATACGGTGCTATCGTTAAAGCTCGAAACAAACAGAAACGAGCCGTCGAAATTCAAAACCTGCGCCGATAGATAAGCGCTTTCGCCGTTCGTTACAGCGATTGGAAACGAATGATCATGAATGGCGCTGTAATTTTCAAAATCGACCTCATACATTTCTCCGTATGCTATGCTCCCGATAAAGCCGCGTTTGCCGTCTTTTGTGACAGCCATTTCCTGAAATGAAAGGCCGGCAATCCCAAGCTCTATATTTGCGATGATATTATTTTTGGACGGGTCGATTATATCGATGCTCGCTTCCGTTTTTGGATAGGATGACGCGTCAATTAAATCGCTTACACCGGAGTTTGTAACCGCGATCTTTCCGTCAGGGAGAAGAGTCAGTCCGGAAGGGTTGTAGCCGGTCGTAACAATGTACGTTCTTATTTTTATAAATGGCTCAGCGTCTAAAATATCGAATACCAAAACAGTGCCGGGCGAAGCGGATGCCGGAGCCAGAGGATTAATATAATTTGAAGTGGTTATATAAAGCTTTGAATCGGCTGTGACAACCGATGCCGGATACGACGGTACGATTGATGAAACGGAATAAGAATTATCTGATATCGGAAGCGGATTTTGCAGCTCAACGAGAAAACCTAGAGGCAGTTTTTTATTCACCGTGCCGGTTGAGGGGTTGAAATCTATAATGTGCGATGAAGTTAAGAGAAACGCGCGATTCTCCGACATTATATGGAGGCTCGACGGGTAACCGCTGCCGGAAGGTGCGACGAGACCTGCGAATTCGGTCGATACCGAAAGCGGATTCGCCGTCAGATCTACTGCGATAACTCCGCTTGGATTTGTTGATGTCACGACAAATGCGGTATCACGCATGTTTTCAATATCGGGAATGGCAATATCGGCGGGAAAATCGCTGCCGAAAATAAAGGCGTTTTTAGTAATCTGCACCTCATTCGGCGCCGACGAATCCGGCAGCGGCGTCTTCTCAGCAAGATTAGTGTAAAGGCCGCCGCCGCATGAGACTGTCATTGCGAGGAGCACCATGCCTATGTTCATCTTTAACTCCATTTAGCCCCCAAAGTTAAATAAAACGCCCTGCGCGGGAGTGGGAATCCTCTTGCATCATATATTTGGACGTTGGTGATGTCTTTTGCTTCGAATGTCAGGGCAAAGTTGCCCCAGTTTTTTTGCTTAGTTGGAAATTTTGCGGTTGCGCCCGCGTTAAAAATCGCGCGCGACGAAATAAAAACCGTGTTCTGCGTATTGACTGGAATCGAAGATGAATAGCGCGTTTCGCCAAAAATGCCGCCACCGATCCATTTGGTGAAATTTCTGGATAAATCGAGGCGAGCGTTAACTTTGTGCGCCGGTCTTCCCGGGAGCTGTAATCCATTGCTTTTAAAATGAGCTCTAAGCCACGTGTAGTTTGCGCTGGCACCTACAAAGTCGATAGGATTTATATTTGCCGATGTTTCAATCCCGTCCGCTTCGACATCGTATGTATTAACCGGTTCAATCGTTGTTGCGCTTATCGGAACCCATATGATCTGATTTTTTATTTTGTTTTTAAAATAGGACGCTTCGATAAAAATTATTTCCTTTTCGCCGCTGTTTATTTTGACGTTAAACCCCGCGTCAAAATTGAGAGCTTCCTCTTTTTGCAGGCCGGTATTGCCTCTGATGTAGCCCTGATCGGGAAAATAGAGCTCGTTAAAATTCGGGTATCTGAAAGAATTTTCGATGTTTCCTTTAAATGCAAGCCATGCAAGCGGCTTCAGCGCGAGGCCTGCTTTCATGCTTGTGTCGTCGGGAAAAGTGCTTGTGTCTTCATAACGGACGGCGGGAATTAAAGAAATTTTCCCGTTCAGGAATGATGTTTCGTCCTGAAAGAAAACGGCGTTTGTATGGCGGCTTTTTCTGCCGGTAAGGGCGGTTCCTACAATATCGGAACCGTCTTTGAAATAGTCGTATTTATAATCGTAACGAAGCGTTGCAAAGTGCGCTATGGAAAAATTTTCAAATGAAGGCTGAAACAGGAGATAGGGGTTTAAAGAATCGTTCGTCGCTTTTTTGTCTATGCCTGTGCCGATAGCGGGGGAGGGGTCTTCAAAGTTATCGGTGTTCCAGTTATTTGCAAGCCCGGTTTCAATCAAAAGATGATCGTCGGCAATCCCCGACATTTTAGAAGAAACGGCTGTAATATTCCTGAAGATTCTTTCATGCGCCTCAAGAGGGTTTGCGGGATAAGCTTGTGTTGTTTCTTCTTCAAGCCCCGGAATATCGCGGTCGTTGAAAAAAAAATTATTCAAGACCTCGAATTTGAGATTTTCATGAGCCGTTACATCGAATTTTGTCAGGAGATCTTCGGAAATAAATCCGTTGTGAAGGCGTTTGAAAATGACGCCTCCTCCGACGCTTGTGCCGGCGAGATTCGTTGAAGCGCTTTTGAATGTATAGTCGCCGTGGCTTTGAGAATGAGTGTGAGAGAGAACAAGCCCCCATTTTTTTCGCCGTTCCGCCAGCGATTCGGCCGATTTGAATGTCGTGAATGAGCCGCCGGTCTCTTTGATTTCGATTGTTCGCCCTTCTTTGGCCTTTTTAGTGAGAATGTTGATTACTCCTCCAATCGCGTCTCCGCCGAAGGCCGCCGTTCCTCCGCCCCTGATTATTTCTATCCGCTCGATTGAATTGATGGGAATCGAAGAAAAATCGACACCGCCGCCTTGCGCGGTATTTATTTTTACGCCGTCAAGGAGCACGGTCACCTGTTCGGATGTTGAGCCGCGGATTGTCACGGTGGAATATTGCCCGGGGCCGCCAAGCTCTTTCGATTGAACGCCGGCGCTTTCCGAAACTATTTCCGCTAATGTTTTATTCTCGTTTGCTTGTGTGTGCGGTTTGATAACTGTTGTGAAACTGGAAGGGGCTTTTTCCGATTCGTGCGAACTCGATTCCTGAACCGTAATTTCGCCGAGTTCGGCGGCGAGGGCAGAAGAAGCCAGAAGTCCGAGGCCAGAGGTCAGAAAAAAGATTATAAAAGATGTACGCATATTTCCCCATCTCCTCGTGAGGATAAATATTATGAACAGGTTGCTAGGAAGTTTCCTGACTTAGAATTTTTTGTAATTATTCATCACAGTGGCGGGACCGTGGCAGATGTTCGCTGCCTTCCCTTCCTAAAGCAACTGCTGTTAAAAGCGTCTAGCAGCGAATAGGGTCGGATGTCAATACTTAAGCGGCCTTGACATGGTTATAGCCGGTGTTTTATGCTCGAAAACATGAAAACGATATTATTTTTATGCACCGGCAATTCATGCCGTTCGCAGATGGCGGAGGGTTTTGCCAAAGCCATGCTGCCAAAGGAATGGGCGGTCTATAGCGCCGGAGTGAGAGCCGATGGCATGAATCCGCATACTATTAAATGTATGGCGGAAGCAGGGGTGGATATTTCCAGACAATATTCCAAAACAATCAACGATATCAAACACATAAGGCCTGATGTTGCAGTAACACTTTGCGATAATGCAAAGGAAAGCTGTCCCGTTTATCCAGGGATTGTAAGGCAGGAGCATTGGGGTTTAATTGACCCCAAAGATGCGACCGGCAGTGAAGAAGAAATTATGACTGTGTACCGCAAAGTCCGCGATGAAATTAGGCATAGGCTAAAGGGCCTTCTTGACACATTATAGCCCATCTGATACTTGGCAAAAGCATGTTTAAATTTTTAAAATCGATAGGTGAAGATTTTAGCTCGATTTACGATCGCGATCCTGCGGCCAGGAACTGGCTTGAAATTCTTTTATGTTACAGCGGATTTCATGTCCTCATCTCTCACAGGATTACCCATTTGTTATGGCGCTGCCGTTTGAAGACTCTCGCCAGGTTTATTTCGACTTTGACGCGATGGCTGACGGGAATTGAAATTCATCCCGGAGCTAAAATCGGCAGAAGGTTTTTTATCGATCATGGCATGGGCGTTGTGATAGGGGAGACAACAGAAATCGGCGACGATGTTATGCTTTATCAGGGCGTTGTTCTTGGCGGAACCAGCTGGAATAAAGGAAAAAGGCATCCGACGCTTCAAAACAATGTTGTTGTCGGCGCCCACGCCATAGTTTTGGGCCCGATCACGATTGGAAATAATTCCAAAATAGGATCCGGTTCTGTTGTAGTCCACGATGTTCCGCCGCATTCGACTGTCGTTGGTATACCCGGCAAAGTCGTCCACCGCCGCGACGAAAGCATGCCTCATTCGGAACTTGAGCACGGCACATTGCCGGATCCTTATGGCGATGCAATTCGCGCTCTTGATGAAAGAGTAAAGGAACTGGAAGGTAAAAAGTAATGCGTGTGGTTGTCGGCATGAGCGGCGGCGTCGATTCGTCTGTCGCCGCGTTAATCCTTAAAAAAGAAGGCCACGAAGTTATCGGCGTAACGATGAAGCTTTGGGATTGCTTTAAAACCGCGGCCCGCCAAAGCTGCTGTTCTACGGCCGATTCAATAGATGCCTTGCGGGTTTGCGAGCAGATAGGAATCCGGCACCATGTTGTTGATATGCGGCCGGCTTTCAAAAAAGAGGTTGTCGAATATTTTGTGAACGAATATTCAAGCGGCCGCACGCCGAACCCGTGCATAAAATGCAATGAAGCCCTTAAATTTAATTTGCTGAGAAATAAAACGCTGGAACTTTTCGGAACCGATCTAATTGCGACGGGGCATTACGCAAAAATTCAAAAAAATGACGGCGGAAATTTTTCTCTTCTCAAAGGAGTCGATTCAAATAAAGACCAGTCTTATTTTCTGTTTACTTTGACCCCCGAACAGCTGGCTAAAACTATTTTTCCGGTCGGTTGTCTTGCAAAAGCCGAAGTCCGCAAAATGGCGATGAACGCCGGCCTTAAAACCGCTGAAAAATCCGAAAGCCAGGAGATCTGCTTTATCCCCGATAATGATTATGCAGGCTTTATCGCAGGCTTTTATCCCGAAGCGGCAAAACCCGCGGGTGATTTTGTCGATAAAAGCGGCCATATTGTTGGCCGCCATGCGGGCGCTCATTCATATACCATCGGCCAGAGAAGGGGGCTTGGATTTGGAGTCGGCAAGAGGCAGTATGTTACAGCTATTGCAGCAGACAAGAACGAGATTGCGCTCGGCAGCAATGAAGATCTGATGAAAAAAGAGGCCTTTGTAAATAATGTTGCTTGGATAAATGAATTTCCAAAATGCGATTTCAAGCTTTCGGTTAAAATAAGATATAAGCATAGCGGGGCGGATGCGGCTATTGAGCTGCTTGATAATAACAGGGCCAAAATTATTTTTGAGAATCCGCAAAGGGCGCTTACACCGGGACAGGCGGCTGTTTTTTATAACGGCGATGAAGTTATCGGCGGCGGATGGATTGAATGAAATATTTAATCGAAACATTCGGATGCAGGACGAATCAGGCCGATTCCGACGCAATCGCCTCAAAGCTTTTAAGCAAAGGACATAGCCCAGCTTGCAAGGAAGAAACCGCCGATATCTGCGTAATAAACACGTGCACTGTCACAGCGAAGGCCGATACCCAATGCAGAAATATGATAAGAAAGCTTCGCCGGGATTATCCAAAGGCGAAAATTGTCGTGACAGGGTGCTTTGCCGCGGTTGCGGAAAATCAGTCGAAAAAGATAGCCGGCATGGAAAATGATGAAAATTTAGTTTTCGAGCGAAGGCCAGAAACTAACTTTTCTTTTTTCACCGCTCCCGTAACGCGCGCCCGCCCGAATTTAAAAATTCAGGACGGATGCGACCGGTTTTGCGCTTATTGTATCGTCCCTTACGCGAGGGGCAGAAGCAGAAGCATGCCGGTTAAAGATGTTTTAGAACAGCTTGATCTCATGCATAAAGCAGGAATTGCCGAAATTGTCCTGACCGGCATCCATCTCGGCGGCTACGGACTCGATCTTAAACCGGAAACCACTCTTCTGGGATTATTAAAGAAAATCACCCCCTCACCCTCCCCTCTCCCACGAGGGGAGAAGGTGGATACTGACCACTGTTTCCGAATCCGCCTTTCTTCCATCGATCCCGATGAATGGAGCGACGAACTGATAGATTTTGCCGCCCGAAATAAAATGATCGCCCGGCATTTTCATATTCCGCTTCAAAGCGGCGACGATGAAATTCTGCAAAAGATGGGGAGAAGATACACAACCGAGCGGTATTTCCGCCTATTGAGCGATATTAAATCAAAAGCCCCCGATTGCGCGATTGGCGCGGATGTCATAGTAGGTTTTCCGGGGGAAACGCGTGAACATTTTGAAAGAACGCGCCAATTCATTGAAAAAACGCCGATAGATTATTTGCATGTATTTCCCTATTCAAGACGGAGTCAGACGGCGTCGGCAAAGCTGGAAGATACGGTATCAAAGGCTGAAAAACATCGCCGCGCATCGGTTTTGCGGGCCATATCAGCGAAGAAAAGAGCCGAATTTTATAAAAAAATGGCCGGAAAAAAGATTGATGTTGTTATTGAAGTCAATCGTGATAAGAAAACCGGCAGATTAAAAGGGATTTCGGGAAATTATATACCGGTTCTTTTGGACGGAGATGATGGCTTGTTAGGCCGCATGGTGAATGTCACGCTGGCCGAGGAGAATATATGCATCTGACGGGCGAAGATAAAAAGAGGCTCAAAGAGTTCGAAAAATATTTGGGCATTTCATTTAAAAAGCGCGAGCATCTGAAAAGGGCGCTTATGCACAAGTCCTACGCGAACGAAAATAAATACCCTCCGACCGACCATAACGAACGATCGGAATATTTGGGAGATGCGGTGCTCGAGCTTGCGATAAGCCATATTCTTTTTGCGACTTTTCCGGAACATTCCGAAGGGGACCTTTCAAAACTCCGCGCAGCGATTGTAAATGAAGAGCAGCTTGCGGAACTTGCGCGCGAAATCAAGCTCGGCGATTACATGTACTTAGGCAAGGGGGAGGACCAGACCTGCGGAAGAAACAAGCCGTCGTTGCTTTCGGACGCTTATGAAGCGGTTTTGGGGGCGATTTATATCGATCGCGGCTTTGACAAGGCGCTTAAAGTTATAAAGAAAAATTTCGATAAGGTGATAAATACGGTCGGCGGGAAAGGATATGTCAACGATTATAAAACAAGGCTGCAGGAACTCTGCCAGGAGCGCTTCAGAACGATTCCAAAGTACAAGCTTGTCCGGGAAATCGGCCCCGATCACAGCAAAACATTTGAAATCCATCTTTACATCGGCGGCGATTGCGCGGGCACGGGAAAAGGGGCGAGCAAAAAAAGCGCGGAGCAGGATGCGGCCAGAGAGGCGCTGGAGAAATTGCAATGAAATCTGGATTTATCGCAATCATAGGCCAGCCTAATGTCGGCAAATCGACGCTGCTGAACCGCTTCATCGGCGAGAGCCTCGCGATCGTCACTCCAAAACCCCAGACAACGCGCCAGAATATTATAGGCATTCTTAACAAAAAAGATGTCCAGGCTGTTTTTCTGGATACGCCCGGATTTCATGAATCGGCCAAGCTTTTAAATAAAGTCATGGTGGAGAAGGTTTCGGAAGCCGTAGCCGATGCCGATGTCGCGGTATTAATGATTGAACCGAAGCAAAAGCCGGACGATATAGACCGGACTTTGTTTAATAAAATCTCCGGCGTCGGGAAGAAAATAGTCGCCATTAATAAGATAGATACGGTGATGGGCAAGCCGTGGGGCGAGGTGGTCGATAAATATTGGAAAGAGTTCAATGAAACTCCGACCGTCGCGATTTCGGCGACAAAGGGAACCGGCTGCGACATTCTTTTGAATAAGATTATAGAATTTTTGCCGGAAGGGGAGCCGTTTTATCCAGTGGATGAATACACGGAGCATCCTGTGCGGTTTCTGGCGGCGGAAATCATCCGCGAACAAGCGATGTTGATTCTTCGCCAGGAGCTGCCGTATTCGCTGGCCGTTGAAATCGATGAATTTAAAGATGCCGCTTCAGCCGGCGGAATCACCCGCATCAGAGCGTTTATTATCGTTGAAAAAGATTCTCAAAAGGCGATTGTGATAGGCTCCGGCGGCAGCATGATCAAAAAAATCGGAACTCTTTCCCGCGGGAAAATAGAAACTCTTGTCGGCGGAAAGGTTTTTCTGGAATTATTGGCAAAAGTCGAGCCGAATTGGACGAGAGATCAAAAGATAATAACAAAACTTGGGTTGTAAATTTGGGGTCAGTAAATTTGGGGTCAGGCTTCGCTAATTAGGTTGTTCGCACAAAACGTCAAATAAGCTAATTAGGAAAGCCTGATAACATGAAAGGGATGAGTAGAGAAAAAAAGGCTCCCCACTTTCACAAGATACGGAT
>JACPAJ010000102.1 GCA_016180865.1 Deltaproteobacteria bacterium | reverse complement strand
TCATCGACCGGCAGTTCGATTTTTAATTTTTCGCAGTTCGATTTCAGCCGGTGATAATGCATATCGCAAAAAGCCGGCCTTCCCTTGTACGCGCGCATCGTCTCAAAGACGCCTTCGCCGTAAAGATAGCTCCTGTCAAAGACCGAAATGGATGCGGAGTTTTCCGGAACAAGTTTTCCGTTTATGTAGATTTTGTGCGGCATAGTTAATACGTTGGTACGTTAGTTGTGCTGGCGAACCAGCTCGAATATGTTTTCAACTGCTTTTCCTATATTAATATACGCTTCTTCGGGATCGGCATCAAGGCCGACTTCCGTTCCGGCATGCAGATAACCGATTGTGTCTTTAAACACAAGCGTCCTGTATGCCGAATTAAATTCCGCAACGCCGTTACAGCCGATATATCCTACCGTCCCTGTATACACATTTCTAGGCGCTCCTTCGACTCTGGATATTATGGGAGCAATATCTCCGTCGGATACGACCGGCAGAACGGAAAGCAGGCAATCGAGCGCGGTTGAGCCGCTTTTTTTCCGGCCGCTGATCGCTGAAACAAGATGATGGGCTCTGTTATCGCTTTCAATATGCGCCACATCTTCTGCAGAAACGCTTTTGGAATCGCAAACGCCGTGCAGATTTTTCATTATATCCGCAACAAGATACCGGTGCGACGCCTGCACCTCTTCTCCATGCACAAGCTCGTTTATCCTTTTTGAATCTTCGTCTTTATCCGCTGTTTTGCCCCGGCTCCCTTTAACGGGCCTTAAATTTACATTGCCGCCGGAAACTTTGACAAGGCACGTCCTTGAAGCCGAAAGAATATGAAAATCGCCGCAGTTTATATATCCAGCGAAAGTCGCCTGATTTTTCGACCTCAAATCCAGGTAAACCTGCCACGGGCTTTTATGAGTAGGAGACACAAACTGCTGAGCGAAAAGCGGCAGCTTTTTTACGCCCTTGAGCTCGTTAAAGCCGCTGATGAATTTATCTTTTGTCAAAGTGGAAATTATCGGATGATTCCCATATAAAGGCGGATAGCACAAAAAAGATTTGAAATTTGCATTATCGGAAGAATATAATAACGCGGCAAGCTCGTCCGCACGCGTCTTTGCAAGGGACGCGTCTTCGGAACCGTCCTCCTTCAGCCCCAGTGAACTGACCCATGCCGTCCCTTCAAGATGATCGTATGTAACGACAGTATCATACATTCCAAAATAAACGTCCGGCACATTTGAATTGGAGGCCATATTTCCTTTGGCGCTGCCCCACTCGAAACTTACAAAACCCACCATGCCTCCGGCAAAAGGAAGATATGGGTCGCCGGTTAGACCGTTCGATATATTAATAAAGCGCTGCAGCGACAAAAACGGATTATCTATTGCGGTATGGCCGTCTATCGTGACAAAACCGCCGGCGGATGAAAATGTGTGCAATGGATTCAAGCCCGCAAAAGAATATTTCCCCTCTTTGCTGAATCCGTCCCCGGAATCTAGAATAAACGAACCCTTCTTTTCGGCTAAATTTTTAAACGCGGAGACTAAGCCATCTTTTAATTTAATAGGAATTACAACTGGCAAACCACGCGGCATGGGTCGTATTAGACCACACATGGAGGGATAAGTCAAAGAAAGAGTCTAGAACGGCAAGGCCTTTCGAATTCCCTCGAGCGCTTTTATATTTTCCACCGACGATGTGTCGCCTAGCGGCTGATTTAAAAACGCGCGCTTTATCACGCCGCGAACGATTTTGCCGGACCTTGTTTTGGGAAGAGCGCCGACAAAGAAAATATCCTTTGGCTTCATCGTTTTCCCGAGGCTCGTCTCCACTCTTTTTTTAAGCTCATCGCTTACTGCCGAAACCGGCTTATATTCATTCTTTAACACCGCAAAGCATACAATCGCCTCTCCCTTCAGCTCATCAGGCACGCCGATCGCCGCGGCTTCGCTTACAAAACCCGTCTCAATCAGCGCCGCTTCTATCTCGGAGGGCCCCACTCTTTTGCCGGCGACCTTTATCGTGTCATCCGAACGGCCGCGCAAAAAATAAAAACCGTCTTTGTCGATATAAGCCCAGTCTCCATGATTCCAAACGCCCTTCCATTTGGAAAAGTAGGTCTCTTCAAATCGTTTGGAATCGTTTAAAAAACCCTTTGTCATGGATGGAAAAGGCTTCTTGCAGACAAGATAGCCGACCTCGCCCACAATAGATTTTCCATCTTCATTAAAAACATCCACATCCATTCCAAGGCCTTTGCCGCGAAGCGTGCACGGTTTAAGTTCGGTTATCGGAAGCGGCGAAAGAAGGCAGCCTATGAGTTCCGTGCCGCCTGATATATTAATGATAGGGCATCTTCCGCCCCCGATATTTTCAAAAAACCACTTATAAGATTCGTCATCCCACGGTTCGCCAGTGGAGCCAAGAATTCTTAATGAAGATAAATCATGTTTTTTCACCCATGAAAGATCCTCTCTCATAAGAAGCCTTACGACAGTCGGCGAAATTCCGATGTGCGTCAGTTTGCGGCGTTCTACCATCTCCCAAATTCTGCCGGCTGTTGGATAATTCGGCGTTCCTTCGTACATAAAAAATGTCGCGCCGAGCGCCGCGGCGCCTATTATCATCCACGGGCCCATCATCCAGCCGATATCGGTGAGCCAGAAGAACCGGTCGCCCTCTTTCACATCAAAATAGTAGCATAGCTCTTTTGAAATCTGCGCCAATGCCCCCGCATGCGTATGAACGGTTCCCTTGGGCTTCCCCGTGGTTCCGGATGTGTATATGATGAGAGCTGCATCCTCAGAATCCAGCTTTGACGTTTCGGCTTCGGCTGGAGAAGCGGAAATAAAATCGTTCCACCAGATATCGCGGCCCTCCTTCCACGAAGCAGCGGCGCCTTTTAATCTTTTCACAATAATAATATGTTCAACCGACGGCGCCAGCTCGACGGCGGCATCGGCGTTCTCTTTTAAAAGAACTTCTTTCCCCTTTCTAAAACCGGCATCCGCCGTGAATAATATTTTCGCTTTCGCGTCATTAAGCCTTACGCCAAGGGCTTCCGGCCCAAACCCGGAAAATACCGGCACGGCAACGGCGCCGATTTTAAGCGCGGCAAAAAAAACTGTCACAAGTTCCGGCATCATCGGCATATAAAGACCGACGGCGTCCCCCTTTTTAATGCCGATTTTGTGCAAAGCGGCAGCCGCGCGGCAAACATCCAAGTTAAGCTCTTTATATGTGACAATTTTAACACCGCCATTTTCCCCTTCCCAGATAAACGCTTCCCGATCGGAAGAAGCATGGCGGTCGATGCAGTTATGAACGATATTGATTTTGCCGCCTATAAACCATTTAACCCATGCAAACCCTTTTGAATCATCAAGCACTTTTGCATAAGGTTTATACCATTCGATGCCGATATCTTTCAGCGCGGCATCCCAGAACCATTCGATATCATCGGTTGAGCGTTTGATAAGCTCATCGTAATCTTTTATGCCGTGCTTATGCATGAAGCGCGTGATATTCGCGCGCTCGGCATATTCGGCCGTGGGTCGCCAGACGACATCGCTCATGGAAGTTTATTTTAATCTATTGACGCTTTAAAAGCAAATTGATTAAGTACGCGGCATGTCGGATTCCGGAACATACGAGCTCATCCAGCCTTTCGATCTGGAAGATTTCCGCGCTCACAACCGCAAAAAGACAAAAGCCCTTACATCGAAATTAATGAGCGAAAGCGACGCGGTATCGCGCTTTATTAAAGACGGCGATTATATCGGCATCGAACTTTACGGAACGGTCCGCTGCCCGATGTCTATAACTCGCGAAATCATACGCCAAAGGTTTAAGCGCCTTAGGATGGCCGGCCAGGGGGTGCTGGAAATAGACATGATGGCGGCGGCAAACTGCATTAAAGCGCTCGACTGGACTTATATCGGCCTTGAAGTTTACGGCGTATCTAATTCAATGCGGCGGGGCGTTGAATCCGGCTATATTGAAAAGGTTGTTGAATGGTCGAACGCCGCTATAGCATGGCGGTTTAAAGCCGCGGCCATGGGCGTGCCATTTTTGCCTACGCGCTCTATGCTCGGCACAGACACATTCAAATATTCGTCGGCCAAATCGATAAACTGCCCCTTTACCGGCAAAAAAGTCTGCCTGCTGCCGGCCTTGATTCTCGATACCGGCATAATTCACGTCAACCGCGCGGATAAATACGGCAACTGCCAGATCGACGGCATATCCGGATTTGCGGCGGAAATGTCGCGCGCCAGCAAAAACCTCATCATCAGCGCGGAAGAAATTATAGATACCGATGAAATAAGAAAGGCTCCTGAGAAAACGATCATTCCGTATTATCTTGTCGATGCGGTTGTCCACGCGCCGTTCGGTTCTCATCCGGGGGAAATGGTAAACTGCTACGAGCGCGATGAAAAACATTTAAAGATGTATTTTGAAGCTGCAAAATCGGAAGAGACAGTAAAAACGTATCTTGATAAATGGGTTTACGGCATGAAGAATAACGAGGAGTACTTGAATGCAATATTCCCCAAATGAGCTTCTGATATGCCTCGCCGCAAGAATGATGGAAGACAACTCCACTGCATTCATCGGCACCGGAATACCTATGCTCGCGGCTTCTCTCGCGCAAAAATTGTACTCGCCGAATCTTGTGCCGGTTTTTGAGTTCGGCGGAACCGGCGCTATTTTGGAAAAACTGCCGCTTGCCGTCGGCGATATGCGCACATTCAACAAAGCGCTTCACGCCTCCGGCATCTGCGATATTATGGAGACCGCGCAGCGGGGGATTATTGAATACGGATTCTTAGGCGGCGCGCAGATAGACTGCTACGGCAATTTGAATTCCACAGTCATAGGAAGCCAGAGCAAGCCAAAAGTCCGGCTCCCCGGAAGCGGCGGCGCCAACGATGTCGGAAGCCACTGCTGGAAAACAATCATCTTGATGCAGCACGATACTCGCCGGTTCATGCCGAAAATAGATTTTGTAACTACGCCCGGATTCCTTACAGGCCCCGGCGCGCGCGAAAAAGCAGGCCTCCCGAAAGAGACCGGCCCGTACCGCGTGGTTACGACTCTTGCCGTTATGGATTTCGAGCCAAAGTCAAAGAGGATGAGACTAATTGCCACAAATCCGGGCGTTACGGTAGGCGATGTCGTCAAAAACACCGGATTTGAACTGTTGATGGCCGAAAAAATTCAGCGGAATGAACCGCCTCAAGAAAAGGAACTGCACGCTTTGCGGGATGAAATAGACAAAGACCGGCTATATATTTGACATTCCTGCATTAAAGGCTTTCAAATTAATATCAACGACGCTTTCTCCCTTGGAAGCAAACCTCTTTTTTATAAGAGATTCCATTTCAGGCCCGAAGAGGCCTATCTTTTTAATAAGAGCTCCCAAAAGAATTATATTCGCGGCTTTCGTGTTTTTCAGCTTATCCGCAAGCGCTGCTGTATCAATAACAACCGATCCTTCATGCTTTTTAATCGCGGAGATTACGCGATTTTCATCGGGATAATCGATATTTTTAACCGGCTGATTGCCGCTGATGATTATGCCTGAAGGGCTTAAATATCCGGCGTAACGCAATCCCTCCATCGGTTCAATTGAAAGTATAAAATCCGCTGAGCCCTTTGGAATAATGCCGGCCCATACGGATTTATCCGAAATTCTCACATGGCACGCTACCGAACCGCCTCGCTGCGCCATGCCGTGAACTTCATTTTGTTTTACAGCAAACCCCTTCTCCGACGCGGCAAAAGCAAGCATCGAGGCGATAGATACGATCCCCTGCCCGCCTACTCCTGCAAAAATAATATCAAGTTTCATAAGTTAGCGTATTTGCAAACACTCGCGCCGCGCAATAACAACGCTCGGACCCTCATATTCAAGCTCTTGCAAAATCGCGGCCGCATTCTCATCCAAATTTTTCGGGATGGGATTAACCACGCGCAGATGCTCCTTTTCCAAACCGAGCCCCAAAACAACCTTCTCCAAATCCTCCCCGATGCAGATTGTATCCTGTCCGCCGGTCATAGCAGTCGTGGAATTATCTAAAATTATCACCGTAAACGGCGACTTTCTTTTTATCCCTTCGAGCATAGGAGTTATGCCGGAATGATTGAATGTCGATTCGCCCAAAACTGCGACAGAATATTTCAATCCATTCTCCGATGCGGCCTTGGCCATTCCGACCGATGCCCCCATGCAAACGCACGAATCGATCGCCTTAAAAGGGGGATAGAAGCCAAGCGTATAGCATCCGATATCGCTGAAAACTACTTTTTCGGTTTTGCCGGCAAGCGCCTTATTTAAAGCATAAAAAGTATCGGCGTGAGGACAGCCCTTGCAGAGCTGCGGCGGGCGGCCGCGGACAATATCGGAAGAAACTGCCGCAGAACTCTTCAATGCCGCCAAACCCAAAACGACCCTGACCGATTCTGTATTCAGTTCACCCGCCGAAGGAAGATCTCCCGACAATTTTCCCTTCACTGCAATCTTTTTGCCGGTTTCGGCGATATATTTCCAGATGAGCCGCTCGATTAATGGATTTCCCTCTTCAATTACTATTAAAGTCGATACGTTTTTCAAAAGCTCGCGGATTTTTTGCTCCGGCACCGGATATGTGGCTACGCGAAGATATGAATAGGAGGCGCCGCCGGATGAGCTTGCGGCTTCCATAAAATAATTAAACCCGAGGCCCGTTGCAATAACTCCTGTTGCCGCGCCTTTTTCTATATGAATCCTGTTTGCCGGATGACTGTTCGACCACTTAATAAAATCAGCCTGCTTGGATAAAAGCGAATCATATTGAGCTCTCGCATTTGAAGGCAAAACGTTCCAGCCGGTAAAATTTTCCGGGATTTTTAATTTATTTTGTTTCTGCTCGCCGGAAAATCGAACTTTTCCCCTCGTATGCGAAAGTCTTGCAACGCTCCTTACCATTACAGGAATCTTAAAGCGTTCCGAAATATCAAACGCCTCGCGCGTCATATCATACGCTTCCTGCGCATCGATCGGTTCCAGACACGGAATCTGGGCAAAAAATGCGTAAAAGCGGCTATCCTGCTCATTCTGCGAGGAATGCATGCCGGGATCATCGCAGGGGACAACCGCAAGCCCTCCGTTCGCGCCGGTAATCATCGAGCTCATAAACGGATCGGCAGCCACATTCAAGCCTACGTGCTTAAAACTGACCATGGATCTAAGCCCGATAAGAGAACAGCCAAGCGCTTCTTCATACGCTACCTTTTCGTTAATTGACCAGTCGGCCTTTATTTTTGCATCCGGATGAAGGGCGGAATATTTTTGCACCGCTTCCTGTATTTCTGTGGCCGGCGTTCCCGGATAAGCGTACGCCGCAGAAATTCCGGCGTGAATTGCGCCGAAAGCAACCGCCTCGTCACCCAAAAGCATCTTTATTTCCTGTTTCATCTATAGCGGCTAATAATTCAAACACCCGATGAATGTCAAATCATTTACTTTTTTAGGCCTTGTATTTGCTTTTATACTTCGCTAATAGCCAATAACATCATGAAAACAATCATCGAACCCTTTAAAATCAAGACAGTCGAGCCGATAAAGCCGACGACAAAAGAAGAGCGGCAGAAAATATTGAAAAAAGCTCATTACAACTTATTCAATGTCAGCGCAGAGGATGTTTTAATCGATCTTTTAACCGATAGCGGCACGTCGGCCATGAGCGCAAAGCAGTGGGCCGGCCTTCTTGACGGCGATGAGGCTTACGCGGGAAGCAGAAGTTTTTTCAGATTTGAAAACACAATCAGAAAAATAACCGGCTTTAAACATATAATACCGACGCATCAGGGAAGGGCTTCCGAAAGAATTATTTTTTCGGTCGTTGCGGATAAAGAGAGCATGATTCCGAACAACACCCATTTTGACACAACGCGGGCGAATATCGAATATACCGGAGCGAAGGCTTTTGACATGGTGATAAAAGAGGGCACAGAGCCCGAAACGATCCATCCCTTCAAAGGCAATATGGACATTAAAAAGCTGGAACAATTTTTAAAGGAATATGCGCCCGCGCGCGTTCCGCTGGCAATGATCACTGTCACAAACAATTCAAACGGCGGCCAGCCCGTTTCGATGGAAAATATCAAAGAAACAAAGGCGCTCTGCAAGAAATATAATACCCCTCTTTTTATCGATGCCTGCCGCTTTGCCGAAAACGCTTACTTTATTAAAATGAGAGAGAAAGGCTATTCCGATAAAACAGCTCTTCAAATTGCTCAGGAAATGTTTTCATACGCCGATGGCGCAACGATGAGTTTGAAAAAAGATGCGTTTGCAAATATCGGCGGATTTCTCGCGCTTAACGACGATGATACGGCCGAAAAAGCCAGAAATCTTCTGATTTTGACGGAGGGGTTCGTGACATATGGAGGCCTTGCGGGCCGCGATTTAGAGGCCATTGCCATAGGCTTGGAAGAAATATTGAACGAAGATTATTTAAAATACAGGATTCGAACGATCGAATATTTCGCTGAAAAACTCGTAAAAATCGGCATTCCAATCCTGCAGCCCGCGGGCGGCCACGCCATATATATAAACGCCGCAAAATTCCTGTCCCACATTCCAAAAGCGGAGTTTCCGGGCCATACCCTCGCATGCGCTCTTTATGAAGAAGGCGGCGTGCGCTCCTGCGAAATAGGGAGCGTTATGTTTGCGGAAAACGCAAAGATGGAGCTGGTGCGTCTTGCAATACCGAGAAGAGTTTACACGCAAAGCCACATAGATTACACAATAGAAGTCCTCGAAGAAATATACCGCAAAAAAGAGGCTCTGCGCGGGATGAAAATCACATGGCAGCCGAAGGCCCTGCGCCACTTCACCGCCCATTTTAGCTATGTTTAAATCGCCCTGCATCCCTCCCCAGATACCGAAAAATTATTATGGAGATATTTAAGGGCAAAACAAATGTCGGGTCTTAAGTTCAGAAGGCAGGAACCTATCGGCAAATATATTGCCGATTTTGTCTGCTTTGAAAAACACGTGATCATTGAATGCGACGGAGGTCAACACATGTCACAAAAGAGCAAAGACGATCAAAGAGACCGTTGGTTCATTGAACAGGGATTTAGGGTGTTGAGATTTTGGGATAATGAGATTTTACAGAGAACAAAGGATGTACTGAAAAAAATATATAACGAGTGTGCCAGAACACCTTCCCCTTAATCCCCTCCCATCAAGGGAGGGGAAAATCACTCAGTCCAGTTTTACCAATACTTTTGGTTTAATTGCAGCCAGTGCAGTCCGAGGAAATATCGCAGGTTTCCGTAGTCCCGCCGACATTAACGGTAACCGTGCCGTCGCATGTAACTGAAATTGAGCTCTCGCTTGCAGCATTGCCGCTTAGCGTCGCCGTGACATCGAAACTAGTAATTGTTCCTTCGACCGTTCCTGTTACCGTAATATTCTGGCCGGTCGTTGTGAATGAAGCGTTGATAGTTACTGAATCGTCACTGCCCACGCTCACAGTGCCGCTAAATGTTAGCGTAAATGTGCCGCTTGAAGTTTCTGTATATGAAGTTTCATCTACCGTAACGGTTTCCGTAACGTTTACCATCACAGCCGTTAAATCTCCCGACATGCTGAATGAACTTTCGCCGGTGGTTGTAAGGCTGATCGTGCCGTCCAATGTAATTGTTCCGCCGCCCTCTGAAACTGTTTCATTGTCAAAGGTCAATATTAAAGTGTTTCCGTTTTGCGTTAATGTAGGAGTTTTTTCAGGGCTTGTATTGTCCACTATAAGAGCTTTCGTAAGCTTTTGAGAAACAGCATTGGTAATTGCTTTATTGACCGATTGCGAACCTGCGTCATTCACTCCGGTAGCTCCGTTCGTTCCTGCCGAAGTCGCGCCGCCGGTAACCGACGCTGAAACAGCCGCAGTTTCAGATGATGCCGCCCCGCTGCTCCCGCCGCTAGTTCCGCTCGATCCGCCTCCGCAGCTGCTCAATAAAAACAAACCCGATACTACTAATATTATTTTTTTCATAAACCGCCTCCATTCTTATGCTCGCCAAAGGTTTAGTGGCGAGCTTCTTGCCATCTACTATAACACATCAAATAACTTGTCCAGACTTTTTAAAACCGCTGTTGGAAAACAGTTAAAACTGGACTCCCTGTGAATAATTCTGATACCCTCCCTCTTGATGGGGGAGGGTTAGGGAGAGGGTGTGAATCTAACCAAATTTGCAAAATCGCTTAGAAAACGATCTACTGATACAGAAATGTTTTTATGGCAGCACCTCAAAGCTAAACGTCTCGAAGGTTTTAAGTTTAGAAGACAAGAACCCAATGGTAGCCAGCATATTGATTCCCTAAAAGATCAAGAAAGAGATCGATAGCTTTCAGCACAAGGATATCATGTGCTAAGATTCTGGGATAATGACGTTTTACAAAACATAAAGGGAGTTCTTGAAACAATTCTTAAAGTTTGCCGATCTTCACCCTCCCCTTAATCCCCTCCCATCAAGGGAGGGGAAACGATCACTCCTACGCTTTGACATCCCCCCTCCTGATAGTCGACCAGCAA
>JACPAJ010000101.1 GCA_016180865.1 Deltaproteobacteria bacterium | reverse complement strand
CTTCGCTGCCAACAGGATCAATCGCTACCTCCTCCGCCGTTTCAGCTTCCTCCGCCTCTTTTTTATGAGCCGCGTGCGGATCTTCCGAAGACATATCATCCGATGCATCCGGAATCTCATCATGCCGTTTTGCTTCATGGGGCGCATTTGCAGACGACGGATTAAAAACACTGTAATCATATTCCGGCATCTTCCATCCGCCGCGATCCCGGTATGCTTTTGCGGAATCGATAAATGAACTGACAAAATCTACAGATCCAATCCCCAGCAATCCAATCGGACTATTTGCAGCAAAGCGATTATAATTGCCAATTGGCGCGGAGATTCCGATCGGACCTTCATCAAAAAACGGGCTCGCATACAGAGACGAACCTAGCCCAAATGAATCATCAGCCCCCATAAAAGCGGGACCGAACATCTCCCGCTCAAGGCTTTTTATGCTTAAAGCAGGAATGCCAGCGCTTAATGGATCAAAGGATATTGGCATAACTGAATAAGAAATATAGCAAATGTCGTGCCAAAGGCAGTGGCTGGTGGCTGGTGATTGGTGATTAGATACCTGTAATAAAAACAATGAGTTATAAGTGATTTTTCTGAGCTTACTACTAACCACTAATCACCACCCACCGCCTTTTCGGGGTCAACGAACCCCAAAAAGGTCTTGTATATCCCATTTTAAAATGTATAAATTGCGCACTTATGCAGCATACATTTATAAGTAAAATTGATAGCCATCTGAATAAAAAGGCAGTTATTAAAGGCTGGATTTATAATAAACGCTTTTCCGGCAAAATCGGATTTCTGCAAATAAGGGACGGTAGCGGATTTATTCAGGGGATAGTCGTTCAAAAAGATGTCTCATCGGAAATTTGGGAGCTGGCAAACAAAATCACGCTGGAAAGTTCCGCCATTATCGAGGGCGCCGTTACAAAACACCCTAAGCAGGAATCATATGAGCTGCAGGTCTCAAATATCAGGCTGGTGCAGATGTCGGAAGATTATCCGATCGGCAAAAAAGAGCATGGCCCCGATTTTCTGCTCGACAACCGGCATCTCTGGCTTCGTTCAAGCAAGCAGTGGGCAATCCAGCGCGTGCGAAACACAATCATCAACGCAACTTATGAATATTTGAACGGCGAAGGCTTTATAAAAATCGATGCGCCGATTTTAACCCCCGCCGCATGCGAAGGAACAACCACGCTTTTTGAGATAGAATATTTCGATCTTGGCAAAGCCTACCTTTCGCAATCGGGCCAGCTTTATATTGAAGCCGCGATTATGAGCCACGGCAGGGTCTTTGATTTTGGGCCGGTTTTCCGCGCGGAAAAATCAAAGACGCGCAGGCATTTGACGGAATTCTGGATGATGGATGCCGAAGCCGCGTTTGTTGAGCATGACGAGAACCTGAAAATTCAGGAAGGGCTCGTCTGCTTTATCGCGCAAAAAGTGCTGGAAAAGAACCAGCAGGAACTGAAAATTCTGGAGCGGGACGCAAAGCCGCTTGAGAAAATAAAACCGCCCTTCTACCGGATCACTCATGCGGAAGCCATAGCCAAGCTTCATAAACTCGGAAGCGATATTAAGCCCGACGACGACTTGGGCGGCGATGACGAAACTCTTATTATGAAAGAATACGATAAGCCTCTTTTCATCGAAAAATATCCTGCCAAGGTTAAGGCTTTTTACATGAAACGCGACGCAAAAAATCCGGAATTGGCGCTCTGCGCCGACATGCTTGCGCCGGAAGGCTTTGGCGAAATCATAGGCGGCAGCCAGCGTGAAGATGATTACGATGCGCTACTTGGACGGATTAAGGAACATAAGCTGCCGGAAAAAGCGTTCGAATGGTACTTGGATTTGCGCAAATATGGCAGCGTCCCGCATTCCGGCTTTGGCTATGGTCTGGAACGCATCGTGGGCTGGCTCTGCGGCACCCCGCACGTGCGGGAAACGATCCCGTTTCCGAGATTATTGAACAGATTGTATCCTTAAATTATTTTTCCCTGCATACAATTCTATAAAAAAGCCGCGTCGCATTTTCTACCATTTCAAACAACTGATCAATAGAATATTTTTCAAGAGGCCCAAGCCCCGACCCATAAGCTCCGGGCGCTTCTATATAATGATTAAGAAAAAGTATGGGGAAATAATTAGTCTGAAAGGCTTGAATGCGAGATTTTAGAATTGCCTCGTTATCAATGACTTCAAGCTCGTCTGCAAGTTTTAGCAACGCATCAATGAATAAATTTATTTTTACCCAATCAATCGTACCAACATCGTAATCTTCAGAACTTTCGATAAGCAGTGCATTTTTAACAACAATGGTCCATGTACCCATTGTTCGTTCTATAAAACCGCCCTTTTCAAGATCCTCTTGTATTCTATAAATTGTTGATGGGTGGCAACATAAGCGATCTGCCAGACGCACAGAGGTCAGAAAATCTATTTCCCTTTTATTTCGACAATTATGGCTTACATTAAGAAGGTACATCACATCTGCGCGAGTAGTGGCCCCATATAAATAACGGTATTGCATCCAAATATTATTTTGCAAAATTATATTATGCTCCAGCATTTTCTGCTTAGGGATTAAACGGGCGCAGCTTATTCCCCATTTTTGCATTATCGGATCCTTATCATGCCAAGTATCCGCATCTGCGCTTATCGACATCGGCGTCTCTTTCCATGAAGGGGAGCACATGCTTCGGAACTTCTTAATTACCCCTTTCCACAGCATCTCATCTGTATTTTCCAATAGAGCGCCAAGAAAACGGACAATCCATTCATCGCCTCTTTTGTGGACAAGCGTG
This sequence comes from Deltaproteobacteria bacterium, assembly GCA_016180865.1. GTDB lineage: Bacteria > UBA10199 > UBA10199 > 1-14-0-20-49-13 > JACPAJ01. The sequence continues at coordinate 7,801 of JACPAJ010000101.1, read as the reverse complement.
ACCAGCCTCTCTTTATTTATAATATTGCCATAGAGCTTAATCCACGACCAAACGCCTTCATACAAACGGCCATCAAGCCTTGAACCATAGCCCGCCGCAATAAGCGAGGCCTCGATATCAACGGAATAACGATTCGCTCCGCCAGTACCGTTAAGTCCCATGCGATTCCATTGCGCCCAAATCAGATTCCTGACAAGATGAATAATGGAAACCTTATATTTTTTTTGCGACTGTTGCATAACCTAGTTGCTCGAACATGCTTACAAGTATTTTCTTAAACTCCGGCAAGGTATCATGAGTAAAACACCACCTCGCGGCCTCTAAAAGCTCATCTTCTGTTGGGTATAGGGCAAGCAAATCGTCTACGTGATAACTACCACGATCAACGGAAGCATAAACTTTGAAAAAAATCTGGTCGTATCGTGAAGCAAAGTAGAATGTAAGGCGGCTGCCAAATTCAACCTTTTCGGCACGTTCCATAAAACCATCAGGCAGGCCCATCGCAGTTAGTTGTTCCGCTCCTAGATTAATCCAGCTTGAAGGAAGTCCGTAGTTCTTAGCAACAATTTGGACCGCTTCTGAAAATTTTTCCGGCCACACTGGTGGAAAAATTGCATCGATGTCTTTTGTAGTCCGATCAATTAGTCCCGTTAAAATCAATCCGGCGCCACCACAAACTCCGAGAATTAAAGATTGCCCATCAAGCGCTTCATATACTTTTCCCAGCTCCTTTAACAAACTAAGTAATTTATCTTTATCCATGTTCATATGTCTAAGATTATACTACACGCTTGCATATAATGCAATGTTTAATTGCATAATACGCAATTATTTATTACATAATACATAGGACTAAACAAGACGGAGTCACGGCACAACCATAGAACCAACTGATATTATTAAATTATTTTTAGTCCGTCTTGTTATTTCCCTAGGATGTTAAACAGACTTTATCCTTAAGAAAGAGGGACGTGTGGTCTTTTATATGGTATCGGCCCTTCTTTAGGCTTTGCCGGAGGACTCTTCTGTTGAATAAACTGTTTGAAATAATCTTTATATACAGGGTCGTCTATTTTCACGCTCTCAATTGAAATTGTATAATTATTATTGGAGAAAATCACATTGCCACCGCTGATAATTAACTGGCGAACAGCAGAAGGCTGTTCAGACACAAGAGTCAGCTGATCAACAATTCCATCTCCATGATGATCTATAATGCCAACCGCCCCAGGTGGAATTGGCTGGCCAACCGTGCTATTGGCAGACGATGTTTTACACTTAAACTCTTTACCACTTTCGTCAACACATTGCTGCCAATCTCTAGTGTTAAAATATGCGGCAAACATGGAAACAAAAGAATTTATGCCTAATTTTATTCCTCCCATTTCTGCCTCGAAGCGTTTTTTATAAAACGCCATTGTAAAATATGTATCAGGATCAACATCAATAAAAAGTTCAGGCCAGTCAACAGTTGCGCAAGTTGACCCGTTACACATAACAAATGTATCTTTTGGATCGACTTGCCAGTTTCTGTTTCTATCGATCAGCGCAACTTTTACATCTACAACACTTCCATCATCTTCGGTAAGCTGACTTTCAACAGACTGTACAATAGTATTGTTCAACACCATGGTTGTATATGCCGGTTTTGAATCTGTTTTTGGATCTGCCATATTCATTTCCTCCTTATTAAGTATCGGACACTTAATCGTTATTTATTAATCTCTTCAACTGAAAAATCGTATCTAACCTCGTCCATCTGCAGGCGCGGAGTGACTTTGCTTTCAAAATCGACTCTTATCGCATCGCTTTGTGGCACAAGTGGCAGCTCAACCTTACGTATTGTATAATCTCGCCTGTATGCCGCTATTTCGCGCTCGGCATCAAACTTATCGGCTTTTGGCCTGCGCCATTCAAATTTATAAGGTTTCTTTTCGCCCATATAAAGCCAGCTGCTCACAAACCATAAACCACCAGCGTTTTCGGCAATAAGCTTTCGCTGTGTAGAACCGCCGCCTTTATTGTAACTCACAATCAAAACACCTTCCGCGCCCAAATACCACGTCTCTTCAACGAGACGGCTTTTTTTACCGGAGAAAGCGCTCGTGATTGAATGTTCCGCCTCCGTATATATGGCATCCGGCCGCACTGCACGGTCAAAAATCGTGGATTTGATTATCTCGCCTTTCTTCCAATAGATAATATTTTCATTGCTATATGTTATATCGGTCCTTTCGCTCCCGTTTTGCACAGTCATAGTCCCTTTATCTTCAAGACCGCTGATTAATACAGTGAATACGCTATTGCTTCCTTTCTTGACCGGGATAAAACGGGTTCCATTCTGATAACCCGCTTCTACTGCGCAATTTTCATTAACACCTCTGCCAACGCAAAGATCAATGGCCTTACCGTTATTTAAATGATCGAGCGCCACATGATATTTTGAATAGGCTATTGCGCTCAATTGACTGCCCAAAAGCCCAGTATCTGCTGTATGGGGCAGAGCGCCTTTAATCGGGCATAATCCCTTTTTGCCGCCGTCTAGAGAGCACATTGTAGTAACATTGCCGACATCCGCCCCCACTATTGCTACAAGGCTATTACTCTTTCCGTATTCGGGATTGATAAGAGTATTGCTCCCCGCAACGTTGACATCAAAATTATCGAAATCAATTTCATTATTTTCCCTTGGAAACTGGCCGGAAACCGCGTGAATACGATAAGAGCTGGCCGGCATTTCCAAACGATAGGCAAAGCGGCCGCCTTCGTTTTCGCTAAACTCCGTTATTTCGGCTTTTGTTTTCCCGGGAATAATTTCGGCAAAGGAGCCTGACGCCGCGTCAGCTGAAGACGGAGGAATCGGGCCGTTATAACTTTCGGGTACAACATAAATTGTGCTTGGGGCGGTCATATTGCTCTTTTCAGCGCCTTCATTGTAATAGGCGTTAACGCTGACCAGCTCTATAGTAAAAGAGACCGGCAATTTAGGGTCAAGCGGCATAAAAGTCCGGTCTTCCCGCGGAATATCGCCCTTCTTTTTTGCATAGGCAACTGTAGTCTCTTTGTTGAATGCCGTGGAAACGTAAATATCGCCGACATGAATGGTATCGATGTGCTTATTTTCGTACTTGGGCGGCCTTAAAGGATATTGGGCCATTACCTTGCGAAAATCATCAACAGTCACATCAGACAAGTATGGCGCCCGCGCAACCGCTTCCTGTTTCCATTTATTAAAGTTTTCAACAGGTATCTGAGCATTACAGTATTGACCCCCAATCTCCTCCCTGCAGAAACCTTCTTTCTCTACCGGATCGACAAAATCCGTGGTCCCGGAACCCGCCTGAGTTTTATCATCATAAAACTCGAGAAGATATCGCACAAGCCGGTTGGATTCGAATTCTTTAATATCGGCCATAAATCAAGCCTCCGTGTTAAAAATAAATTATAAAGTCGGGCTTTTTATAAAATGCCTTATCATAGTCATAGTGGGTGTTCCATGTCTTTTTGAAAGAATTCTGCCCAGTTCTTCTATTGCAGAGGCCAGATTATCTGCACCATCAGCAATTGCCAATTTACGAAACCTATCTAACACGTTCATTTTCACAAGTATAAATCCCCCACTTCTTGAACAACTCACCACGTAATTAGCCAAGGAGTACAAAGCAGACTTAATGGTGCCACCATTCCTGCCGCTGTAGGTAGTATCAAGCAATCTTACACACTCATCTACCTGCGCCTTAATTTTTGCAATTTCCTCGCCATTATACAGCAACTCACCATCACTCGCGGAATCGCCTGCGGCCATCATAATCGCGGGAACTATTGATTTGCCAAATGAATTAGCTCCCGCTGCGACAGCGACAGCTTCACCGCCGGCATCTAAAACTCCAACTGCCGGAACTAATCTCCCAGCATTTAATCCATCTGCCGCCCTTTCTGCAAATGTTCGAATAATGCCTATGCCGCTCTTGACAACATTTACAGCTGTATTGACGATTCCGGCCACGCCTTCAGCATATAAATATATTTCCGCGCCTTCCATTGTCATGTCGTGTGATAACGAAGCAATTTCTCCCGCTACCAAATGATCGGGAATGCTCATCAGAACATCCCACTTCCGGTTAGACGCGCTTATCACGCCTTTCTTCACATCGGCCAGAGAGATATTTCCGCCGATAATTTTTTTGGCCGTTGCCGGCAAATTAACCAAATTAACAGCGGTTTTTACGCCAAACTCTAATCCCCCTGTAAGAATACCATAATAAAGGGCCAATTTGGCTGTGTTAAAATTTCCTCTTCTTGCATCGGCGCGCCACAAAATATCCAAATCGCGCCTGGTTTCCGCCATCGTGTCGGCTGAATGATTTGCAGCATCTAAAACTATGCCGCCATACCAATCCAAAAAATTGGCATTACTCCATTTATTAGCCGTTGCTCTTGCTGCCTCAAATGAATTATATGCACCTGTCATACAAATTCCCTTTTATTATGTTATAGACTGTTGAACAAAGAACTTATCGGCTATTTGCCAAAAAAGTTGCTAACTTTTTTGCCTGATTTTAATCATTAATTACAGGTAGTTATGCTCCCTGAACCACTCAACCGCCCGTTCTATCGATTCGCGGAATGGGCGAAAAGTCATGCCTAATTCTTGACAAGATTTTTCGTTGGAGAAAAACAGATTAACGCGCGTGAATTTTGCCATCGGAATTGTGGCGACAGGCTTTGTGCCGGTTAGTTTTGAAAACCATGTGGCAAGATAGGCAAAAACTAAAATAATCGGAAATGGAATTTTGAAGCGGCAATATCGCCTGTCATCCCCACGGAAGTGGGGATCCCTTATATTCATTGGATTCCCGCTTTCGCGGGAATGACAGACATTTTGGGGTTTTTCCATTACTTCCATGATCACATCCGAAATCTCCTTAAACGTCAGATTTTCATTTGCCAGAATATAACGCTCGCCGGTGCGCCCTTTTTTCCACGCGCGAATATGGCCTTCAACAACATCATCAACATCAACGGTTGCAATTCCGCCGCCTACATAAAAATATTTCGTCCAAACGGTGCTGCCGTAAAGATGACCGCGAAATCTGCGCACATCGCCGGGCCCGAAAACCGCGCCGGGATTTACAATGACCGCATCTAACCCCTGCGCCACGCCCTTTTGAACCTCGCCTTCCGCGAGATGTTTTGTATCACAATAGCTTATGCCAAGCGGAGCAAGGTTATATTGGGTGTTTTCATCGGTCAATGGATTCCCGCTGGAGTTTACCCCGTGCTTTGACACGGGGCGGGAATGACAATCCAGTGTGCCGATAGCAACAATTGAGCTGGTGTGGATCAGGCGCTTAACTTTGTGCGCGAGGCAGGCTTCAACGATATTTTTCGTACCGTTTACGTTGATATCATACTGCTGCTTGCGGAGCTTATCCCAGTACGAAACGCTTGCTGCCAGATGAAAAACATAATCGCAATCTTTAACCACGCGCATGCAGTCGTCGCGATTTGTGACATCTCCGATAAAATCTTCGAATTTAATATTCCTTATGGCTCCCAGTGATGAATTTGTGCGGCGAAAAATGCGGAGCGTGTCGCATTCAACGCTAAGCCTCGCCAAAAGACGGGCGCCGATAAAACCTGTTGCACCGGTGATGAGAATTCGCATATATATAGTATTTGTCATTCCCACGAAAGTGGGAATCCAAAGTATTCACTCGAGATTCCTGCCTGCGCAGGAATGACACCTCAATGATGCAACTTATCCCAAATCCAAACATCCCAATCAAGATAATTTTTGAGGATGAGTCTATTATTGTGATAGACAAGCCGGCGGGTATGCCGTGTTACCCGTTGAAGGCGGGTGAGAAAGATACGATTGCAAATGGATTGGCGGCGAGAAGTGCGGAGGACACGCCAAAGAAGAAGCTGTTGACGAAGACATGTCATTCCTGCGAAAGCAGGAATCCAGTGCAATTTAATGCTCTGGATCCCCGTTTTCACGGGGATGACAGACACATTGAACACTTCCGAGGGAGTTACGAAGCCGGCATTGTCCATAGGTTAGATAATAATACATCAGGGCTCTTGCTGGCAGCAAAAAATCAGCGGGCAATTGACACACTTCGCGCGCAGTTCGATGGCAATAAAATTTTAAAACGGTACACTGCGCTTGTTCTCGGCGAAACGCCGCAGAAAGGCGTAATTGAAACACCGATAATACATGACCCTAAAGATAAGAAGAAGATGAAAATCTCGCCCCTCACCCCCCGCCACTATACCGTCGGCGGGCGGGCCGCCCTCTCCCACAAGGGGAGAGGGGGATTATCAGCTCACACAACTTACAAACTTCTCAAAAAATATGCCGGCGGACAATACTCGCTGCTTGAAGTCACAATTAAAACAGGCGTTCGCCATCAAATACGCGTCCACCTTGCTTCAATAGGCCATCCCATTGCCGGCGATAAATTATATCTGAACACGCGCCAGCGAATGCGCGATAAAACAGGCTTGCTGCGCCAGTTTCTGCACGCGAGTTTATTGGGATTTAATCATCCTTCCAGCGGAAAACGGGTTGAGTTTTCCTCCCCGCTTCCCGAAGAACTCCGGAATGTTTTGACAAATTTGAAGGAAATATAGTATCGGTAATGACGCGATTTATGACTTATTTACTTTTTTTATTGGGTTTCTTGCTTCTGCCCGTCCATGCTCATGCCGGACTTACAATCGACGACTTTCAGCAGTATCCGGCCGGAAAGCTGCCCGCAAAATGGCGCACATGGCCATTTCAGAGGGGAAAAGCCGCCGGCGTTTATTCGGTTAAATCCGAAAACGACAATAATTTTCTTTCAGCAACCGATTCGAATGGAGTATCGGTCCAGATTCTGCGCGATTTTAACTGGAAGATCGAAAATTATCCCGTTCTTTCGTGGAAATGGAGGGCTGTAAAACTTCCGGTAAATGCCAACGAAACCGATCCCTCAACAAACGATTCGGCCTGCGGCGTTTATGTCGTCTTCAGCAAAACCAGGCAGGAGATGCTGAAATACACATGGTCAACTACGGCGCCCATTGGAACGGTCTATGAAAAAAGGCCGGGAAAGGCATATATAATCGTTGCCGAAAGCGGAAGCAAACATCTGAACAGCTGGCTTGCGCATGCAATCAACGTCACGGCCGATTATAAAAAATATTTTCACAAAGATCTGGATAAAAATCCGTCTGCGATCGCTGTATTGACGGACGGAAACGCGACAAAAACCGAAGCTGCCTGCGACTATGATGAATTTGCAATCGGCGGAGAAAAATAAAATGAAAAAACCAGCTCTTTATTTTCTGATTGCGGTTTTCTGCTGCGCGCTTTCTTTCAATAGCGCCGCCACTACCAAAAAATCGGCCAAAATCGTTCCGTCTCAGCAAAAAACAGCTGCAACAGGCCACAAAAAGAAACGCGTCCGACGGCTTAAATATGTCTCGCCGTCTAAAGAAGAGCTTACTGCCGAAAATATACCGCTGGCGCTTCCCACACCTGACGAAGCAATAAAAGCTTTAAGTGCAAGCGACCTTGACGAAGCCATAAGGGTTTTACGACCCGAACCGCCTTCTTCAAGATCACTTTATCTTTTGCGGGAAATCCAGAGGATCGTTCTTTATAATAAGAACAAGAAGGCTCCAAAACTGGACCGGCACCAGTTTTACCAGAATATCGGAGTTGCTTATCACAATCTTTTTCTGTTTTTAAAAAAACACGAGATAACAAATGAAAATTTTTATAAAATGGCGATAAAATTTTATAAAAAAG
>JACPAJ010000100.1 GCA_016180865.1 Deltaproteobacteria bacterium | reverse complement strand
GCCAATGCCTATAACCGGTATTTTTACAGCTTTTGAAGCCTCCCAAACCATTCGTAATGCAATCGGCTTGATTGCCGGGCCTGATAATCCGCCGGTTACTGCAGAAAGAATCGGCCTTCTTGTTTCGGCGTCTATTGCCATCGCTGTGATTGTGTTTATAAGAGATATCGCATCGGCACCGGCATCTGCGACACTTTTAGCGATCAAGGGAATATTATGATAATTTGGCGATAATTTAACGATCAGTGTTTTTTTGAAAACCTTTCTTATGCTTTTTACCAATCCGGCAGCTGCTTTAGGATCTGTCCCGAATTGAACACCGCCTTTCTTTACGTTAGGACACGATATATTTACTTCCAAGGCAGCTATTTCATCTAATGGATTAAGAAGCGATGCTATCTTATTGTATTCGTTGGTATTATTACCTAAAACGTTCGCAACGATCAAAGCGCCGGTTTTTTTCAGATACGGAAGTTTTCCCTTAATATAGTCATCAACGCCAACGTTTTGAAGGCCTATCGAATTAAGCATTCCGGACGCGGTCTCAACGACCCTGGGCATGGGGTTTCCTTCCCTCGGTTTCAGGCTAATTCCTTTGGTTACAATGCCGCCGAGCTTTGAAATATCGTAAAAGTTTTCATTAAATTCTTCGCCGTAGCCAAAGGTGCCCGATGCGGTCATTATAGGATTCTTAAGCTCCAGCCTGCCTATTTTTACTTTTAAGTTCGGCTTCATGTTAGTTCTTCGCCGTCAAATACCGGCCCTTCTTTGCAAACCCTCACATATTCCCCTTTTGAATTTTTTGTGACGCATCCATGGCAAACGCCTATGCCGCAGGCCATATATGATTCAAGCGAAAGCTGGCAGGATATTTTTAATTTTCCAGCCGATTGCATGCATATCTTATTTACGGCATCCAGCATTTTCCCCGGCCCGCATCCATAAACAGCTATTGCACCGTTGTCGGGCAGCACATCTCTAAAGTGGTCGGTAACAATGCCCTTTCTTCCGATCGATCCGTCCTCCGTTGAAAGATATAGATTTACGCCCATCTTTTTAAACTCATCCAGATAAATGAGGTGGGTGATATTTTTTGCTCCGTAAAAAAGAGAACAATTTCCACCGAGCTTTTTAGCTAACCCAAAAAACGGGGCAAAACCGTAGCCTCCGGCTACCATAATTTGCCGGCCGGTTTTTCGGATTTCAAATCCCTTTCCAAGCGGGCCCAAAACCTGCAGTTTTCCGCCGGCCTTTAAAAGACTTAATCCAAAAGTCCCTTTGCCGACAACTTTGTAGCAGATTTCGATGACACCGTCCTTCAGATCCAATATGCTAAAAGGACGCCTGAGAAAGGCCTTTGGAGCCTTAACCATCACAAACTGGCCGGGCTGATAATCTTTCCAGCCTGTAGAGAGCCTGACAGACCAGTACGGGCCTAATACAGCCTTATTGCTGACTATTTCGGCGTTCGTATCCTGCATAGCCCGACTCTTATATATTATTTTAATAATTTTGCAAACGATAAGGAGTGAAGTGCATATTTGCGCCGTTCTTCAAAACTTACGCCGCCATCATGGTTATAGTCCGGCGCATCTTTGCTCCAGAAAAACCAAAAGAACCCGCCTCTGCCGCATTTTACCGATTTGCCTTTGCCGCCAGTGGAGATGAATAAGGTGTTTGGGTCATTGCTAAAATCTTTTTTCCAGTTGCCCCCATAGCACTGGGCCATAAATACCGATCGTTTGCCATAAACAATGCTTGAAAAAATTTCATGGATGCGTTCGTGATCGCAATCGCCTTCGAAACAAAGCGTACCGGCGCCGTTAGATTCCCTGCCATGGCCGGTTGTATAGATTACAAGCTCATCGTTATCGTCGATTTTTTCTCTTAGCGTTCCAACAAGTTTTTCGACGTTTTCAACAGACGCTGTAATATAGTGATCAAACGGGCCGTCCGGCGGAATTCTGCTTGTCACAAAGGTTTCAAAACCATTCTCATTAAAAAAAGCAAGGCTCTGTTCAACCTCCTCTTGAATGGTTTGTTCGGCGCTTCCGTAGATGATTAAAGCGTATCTGCTGATTCCGTTTGCCATCTAAAGCCTCAGCGAATATCCTCACGACCGCAGAGGGTAGGAAATTTAAGACACATTAGACTATCAAACATCCGAAATCTTGTGAGTATATCTCTTTCTTTCTCTATTGCCGATTCTATCTCCGGTATTGCCGTCTTATCGCCAATTTCGGCTAATGCTATCGCTGCGCCTTCACGGGCACGGGCTGATTCATCGCTTTTCAATGTCTTAATAAGTTCGGGTTTTGAAGATTTATCATGAAAAGTGCCTAAAAATATGGCGGCCGTTTTCCGGATGTCTTCATCGTTAGAGTTTCTCAGTAATCTTTGAAAGACCGGTTTGCTTGACTTTTCACCTTGTGTTGCAAGGTATAAGGCAGCCCATAAGCGCAAATCTTTATCAACTCCTTCGCTTTCAAGAGCCTCCAGATAGACCGGCACCACTACTTTAGGACTTCCCTCCTCCAAACCATTCATTAGTGAAACCACATCACAGCTTGTGTAGCCCTTTCCGCTGCCTAGGCAGTCTTTTATGACTTGGTTGATATGAGGAATTGCCGACGTCTCGCCGATTTTTGCAAGGGCCCCGGCAGCACCTTGCCGCATTCCGCATGTTTCATTACTTCCCACCGCACCCATTAATGTGGAAACCGATTTTTCATCTCCTATCTTCCCCAAAGCTGTAACCGCTGCCCAGCGGAGAGATGAATCGCTCGCAAGTTTAAGGGTCGTTTCTATTTTCTCGACGGCCGGCTTGTATTTTAGTTCGCCCAAGGCATCAATGACTGCTATTTTAGTCCAATAGTCTTCGATATCGGCATTAAGCATTTCGAGCAATACCGGCCCGGCCGATTGGTCGCCTATGCTGCCCAAGGCCTTAGCAATAGCGCCTCGAAGTCCTTGATCCCTGGCGGTCCGAAAGACGCTGATAAGGAGCGGGACCGCCGACTCATTTTTAATTTCGCCCAGTTTAGATGCAGCATCAACACGAACACTGTTATCAGCGCTATTTTTAAGTTGATCTGCTAAGATTATCAGCTCTTTTAAATCTTCCACTTTGCCATATAGTTTAGACAGGCCGATATTTTGCAAAGCGGTTTGAACTGCCTGATTTCCGGGGCAAACAGTTGTATATTCGGCGTTATCATAATAATAGTCACAATTCTTGTCAACACTGCCAAATAAGCATTTGCAAGCGCTGAAGAAGCCATCTTGGTTGGCGTCATTGAAATAAATTTTGCTGCCCGGTATTCGGATTTCATTGTCCACACTCATAAAAAAACCTCCTTTATGGAATTATGCGACTTAAGTATGCGAGACACACCCATTTGTCAACGCAAAAAGTTTAAATGTCAAAACTTGACTTCTGCCTCCCAATGTTCGTATTTATGCTTGAGCTATGCCTGTTACTACGAAAAAAACAGCCTCCCACGGTGAAGCAATTAAAGCCTTCTTAAAAGCCCCAAAAGAAGCTGTTGCAATAGTCCCAAACACAATATGGGCCGATGAAATAACGAAACGCCTGATTACAAATGATAATGTTTTGCTTGGCAGGCGCGTTTACTCTCTGCAAAACTTCATTCGTGAACATTCGAAAAAGCCAAACGGACCGGTAATATCAAGACAACTGCAAAAACATCTGATACGAAGGCTTTTAAAAGCCACGGAAATGGCCTATTTTAAAAAGGCCTCCGCAGGAATTGTGAATCTTTTCTACAGCGCCATATCAAAGCTCAAGCAAAATCAAATTCTGCCGGATGAATTAACCAGCATACTTGAAACACGCGGCTCAGTAAAAGAGAACGATCTGCTGAAACTTTACAGAGCTTATGAAAAAGAGCTTTTTTCCAAAGGATGGTTTGACGAAGAATCTCTTGCAAGCTCTATAGAATTGAAGAGAAACGCCCCTCTCTTTCTGATCGGCTTTGCAAGAAACGAGCCGCTTTTTAAAAAAATTACAGCTGAAGCTGTTTTATTTGAGGCGGCGGCGGAAGCCGCTTTTACGCCAAAAGTCTTTGCTTTGGGATCACCGTTTGCGGAAAGCCGGTTTGTCGCCGGAAAAATCGATGAAGCCGTCAAAGATGGCACGAAACCGTCCGATATCGGAATTTTTCTTCCGGCAAATGACCCCTTCGCGTGGGATATTTTAAAAGAATGCGGGATTGTAAAGCCGCAAAACGCTCTGCCGACCATTCTTTCCCGAATTTTTTCGGCAATGCCGGAAAAGGAATCACTATCAGACAAGCTTTCGCATGAAATTGAAAGAATCTCAAAAACCGACAGTCCGCTGAAAACTCGAACGCTGATTCAGCTGGATAATATCAATAAAACTCTACAGTCTCTGCTATTTGAAGAGTCGATGTTCGAAAACCCCCATAATTTCGCAAAAAGCGAGCTAATCGGTTATTTGAGCGACGCCGGCCATATCGAATGGCCCGATGAGCTGCCGTTCAGATTGATTTCTTTCGAAAATGCCGGCCTTTATGAAACGGCGGTCTCAATTATCCCGTCTTTAAATGAAGGAAGTCTTCTACCGTCGCCATCAAGCGTAAAATTATTCGGCGAACCGGATACTCTCTCAGCAGAGCCGGATGAAAGAATAGACGCCCTCTTTCCAAGCCAGGAAAATATGATCAAAGAAGCTCTTGCAAAGCTTTATTCGGCTTATTCCAAAAATACCGTAATCAGCTATCATCTTTACGATGCATCCGGCAGAGAAGCTTTTGCGCTTCCATTTATAGCCAAAAGCGATATCCAAATTATTTTTGAAGAGCCGGCGAACGTATTTTTCGCGGGAAAAAGCTGCGGGACGAATTTTTCGGGCTCCGCGCTTCAAAAGCTGAAAGAATACGCTAAAGACAAACATTTCAGCGCCACTCAGCTTGAAGATTATGGAAAATGTCCGTTCGCCTACTTCTGCAAGCATATCCTTGCAATCGAGCCGCCGGAAGCATTGACCCCCGAAGTTCAGCCAAAAGACCGCGGAACGCTTATTCATGAAGCGCTGGAACTCTTCTTTAAAAGATTCGGAAATCTGTTCATAGAAATGATCGATTCTAAAGCCGCAAAGGAAAAACTCCATGAGCATATTGCTAAAATAGTTGAAGATGTCTTCGGATCGAGGGCCGACCTTACAGCGCAAAATGATAAAAATCTGGTATCACACTTAAAATTCAGGACAACTTTAGTGCTGATAAAGGTTTTGGAAAATGAACTCGAATTTATTAAAAAAACGCCGCAGCGGCCCGCTTATTTTGAAATGCCTTTTGATGAGATGATGGAAGGAAATATCAGGATGAAGGGAAAAATCGACCGGATAGATGCGGATGACTCGACCTTTACGATTCTTGACTACAAGACCGGAACCATCAATCCCGTTATTTCCGGAATAGAAAAAGGGACGCACCTGCAAATTCCGATATATACCGCAATCGCGGAACGGAAGCTTAAAAAAGAGCCGGCTGCGGCTTTTTTATATTCAATAAAAACGCAGTCGAGAAAAAGCGGCATCGTGAGAAAAGAACTTAAAGAAAGCTCCATCGGCACAAACAAGCCGCCGCGTTATATGGTTTCTGAAGATGAATGGAAAGATTTAATTGAACTCGGCCTTAAAAAAGCCAGCCATTATGTTGAGCAGATAAGAAAAGGCTGCTTCGAAGGCGAACCGGCCAAATGCGAGGCCTATTGCGAATGGAAAGATGCCTGCAGATGCTAACGGGGTTGCAAAAATGGACGAATTGACCGCAAATCAGCAAAAAGCAATAGAAGATAATAGCCGTCTTCTCACGGTAACCGCCGGAGCGGGTTCCGGAAAAACACGCGTGCTGATTGAGCGCGTGGGACGGATTCTTGCGCAGAAGAAGGCTTCTTTGAGCGAATGTTTAGTCATTACTTTCACCGACAAGGCGGCGTCTGAATTAAGGAGCCGCCTCCTCAAGACCGTTGAAGATGATTTTGCCGTGATATCGGCTCATATCGGAACATTTCATTCCCTCTGCTCAAGAGTTTTAAAGGAGCACGCGCCTATTATCGGAATCGATCCCGATTTTAAAGTGGTCGAGCCCTACGCTGCTTCTATAGCAATCAGGAAAACAATAAAAGAAACCCTTTTGCGCCTTCTGAAAAGCGGAGATGAAAACGCCCGGCTGATAATTGACGAGCTTGATTTCAAAAACGCCGCAAACTGCCTTTTAGATCTTATGGAATACCGCTGGCACGCCGATAAACTTTATAGTTCGGAGGCTAAATATGCCGATGACAAAATATCGACTCGTGAAAACAGGCTTAGAAATGCGGTTTTCGAATGTTTTTGCAAAATCCGCGATGAATACCGGTTAAGAAACGGAGAAAACCTCGATTTTCAGGACCTTGAAATCTTCACAATTTCACTTTTGCAGAATGCCGCCATCCGCACGCAGTATCAGAAAAGGTTTAAATACATACTGGTCGATGAGTTTCAGGATATAAACGACACTCAGGCTGAGCTGATAAATCTTCTGCACGACCCAAAAATCAATTCGCTTGCAGTAGTCGGCGATCCCAAGCAGTCGATTTACCGCTTTAGGGGCGCAAATGTCCGCCAGTTTGAGGAATTCGTCAAAAAAACCAAAAATACCGTAAGGCTCGGCGAAAATTTCCGTTCAGGCGAACCCGTTATTGAGTTCGTTAACAAAACATTTCCAAACTTTGAAGCGATGTCAGCCGGCGCAAAAAAAGACGATGCCGCCGTTACCGCTCTCTTAATCGGCTCTAAAGAAGACGAAAAGATCGCCGAGAGAAGAAAGAATGAAGCCTCTGCCATGGCAAAAATAGCCTCGGAACTCAAAGGAAGCACGGCATGTCTTTTCTATTCTCTTTCGGACTCGGAAATATACGGCAAAACTTTGCACGAAATGGGAATTCCGCACGTAGTGCTCGGCGGAAGGGGCTTTCTTGAAAAACAGGAGATCGTGGATATTCTCAATGCAATCCGAGTTTCAAACGACCACGGCGATATTGCCGCCCTGCTCGGTTTTGCAAGGTCTCCCTATATCGGCATCAGCGACGAAGAGCTTTTCGAAATCAGCCTCCTTTGCAGAAACGATGCCGGCAAAGTCGACAATCTAAAATTTTACGGGAAAATTGCGGAACATCCAAAGGCCTCTATTTTCCCCAAAATTGAAGCCGCTCTAGAGCATATGAGCATATCCGAGCTTATAAAATTTATAGCCGGCGGAAATATCAACGATAACATCGAAAAACTAGCGCATATCGCGGCATCTGCCGAAGAACGCGAAAGGATAACCCTGAGCGACTTTATAGATTATTTAAAAGAGCTTAAAGCCAGAGAAGGCAAAATTGAAGAATACCCCGCTTTTTCAAACAACGCTCTTGCCTTGATGACGATTCATCAGGCAAAGGGATTGGAATTTGACAATGTCATAATGGCCGATTTGAGCCGCCCAATGAATTATACCGGCGGCCAATGGCTCTTTGTTCGCGGGCAAAATGGCGGTCTAGCCTTCAAATTTAAGCCCGAGGACAATCCGGAAGCGGAAAGCGCGCCAACCCCATTTTTTGAAAAGCTGTCTGAAGAAGATAAAAATGAAGAAGCGGCCGAACATGAAAGGCTGCTGTATGTCGGCATGACCCGCGCCAAGAAAAGATTAATAATGCTGCTGCATCCTGAAAGCGGCAGATGCGGGCCGTGGCATAAGCATTTGCTCGACGTTTGCGCGAGCGTAAAAAATATAGATATCAGAAAATTCAATCCCGAAAAGGATATTGTGAGGCCAAGAACCGTTCCAAAACCAAAGGCCGTTCAGCCGAAAATAGAGAATTTGCCTTTGGATATCAAAAATGTCTTCACAGTTTCCGAACTTGAAACATTTGACCAGTCTAAAGAAGAATATTTTAAGAAATACGTCCGGATGAGCCCTGAATTGCGGCCTCCTTCAGATAAGCTGCCTCCGAATGTCCACGGCGACATAATTCACCGTTTGATTGAAATGGAGATCAAATACGGAATTGCGGATGCCGCGGGCATTCTAAACTGTATGAAGACGGAGCTTGAGCTGGCGCATATTTCTAAAGAGGAAGAAGATGAGATTTTGCGGCAGTTTGCAGAATTCAAGCGGAGTTCGTATTCAAAACTTCCAAACCGCCGCAGCGAAGTCCCTTTTTTCATGGCCGTAGGCGGCTCTTTTGTAAAAGGGACGCTTGATATGCTGATAACGGATGAGAATGCGAAAGAATGGGAGATTGTCGATTTCAAAACCGGGCAAATTGAATCGGCCGAAAGTACGGCTCAAAAATACAAATTACAGGTTGATATATACGCTCTTGCAATAGCAAATCATACGGGAATAAGAAAAGGCTCGGCAACGCTCCTTTTCCTGACAAAAGACGAAGCAATCCCCTATAAAATAGTAATTTCGGAAAATGACATGGCAAAAACAGAAACAAAACTGAAAACATTAATTTCCGACATTGCAAAAACAAAGGCAAAATGGATTACCCGGAACTGAATAATGCAAAAGACCTTAGGCTATTCCGAAAAAAGAAACTTGCGGAAATTTACGCTTTAGATTTGGCAAATGCCGGGCCCTATGAAGAGCTGCTGCGCAAATGGAGCGATGCGGCCGATTGCATCATTCAATCAGCGCTAAAAATAGTTCTCAAAAACTTCCAAAATCCCCCTTCTTTCTGCGTTGTAGCTCTGGGGAAACTCGGCAGCATGGAGCTTAACTACAGTTCGGATGTCGATCTGCTGTATATTTCTGACGGCGATGCCGAATCGGCTGCAAAAATAGCCGGAAGGCTTAGCAATTTACTGGAAGAAATTACGGAAGACGGCTTTGTATTCAGGGTCGATACAAACCTGAGACCCATGGGCAAAGACGGCCCGCTGGTAAACAGCGTGGCCGGTTTGGAGCGCTATTACGAGCGAAGCGGCCGCGAATGGGAAAGGCAGGCGCTAATCAGGGCAAGAACGATCGCCGGCGATACAGCCTTAGGCGAAGAATTTATAAGAAGGATAAAACCGTTCGTGTTCAGAAAATCTTTCGATTTAAGTGCTTTAAAAAAGATAAAGGCCACAAAATTAGCCCTTGAAAAAACTGCCTCAGAGGAGGGATGGAAAAACATAAAGCTAGGGGCCGGAGGAATCAGGGAAGTGGAATTTCTCGTTCAGGCTTTTCAGCTGCTTCACGGCGGCCGGTTAAAAGATCTGCAGACGACAAATACGTTTGAGGCTTTGGCAAAGCTTCTTCTGCACGGCATAATCGGCCAAAATAAATATGACCAGTTAAAGGATGCCTATACCCTGCTTCGGCGGACGGAAAATATCATGCAGGCAAAGGATGACCGGCAGATTCATACTCTTCCTTCAAATGCGGACGAGCTTTTAGAACTTGCCAAAAAACTCGGATTCCATTCCGCGAAAAAATTCGTAATCGGCCTTGATGATGCAAGGCGAAATGTACAGATGCATTTCGAGAGCCTCTTTGAAGCGAATTATGAAAAACTGGAGATAGCAGAAGCAATGGAAGCCAATCTGGAATCATGCGCCGATAAAGAGGAAATTATCGATTCGCTTGCATGGTTCAGAAATCATATCGCAAAGAGAATTCAGGAATTGGATCTGAATAATAAGCTCGATATGGATGAAGTTTCCGAAAGGCTCACAATTCTGGCAGAAATCATTATCGGCGAAAGCCTGAAAATTGCGCGCCAAGAAGTTGCTGCCGATTTCGGAGCGGCCAGAACCGGAAAAAGTCGGTCGGCAGAGATAGCAGTCATCGGCATGGGGAGATTCGGGACTTACGAGCTTGATTACGGCTCCGATTTGGATCTGGTATTTGTCTATTCAAAAGACGGGGAATCGGACGGCCCCAAAAAGATCACAAATCGCGAATATTTCACAAAAATCGCCCAGAAAGCAATTTCAATCATCACGCTTCCAACGCGCTATGGCAGAGCATATGCAATCGACGCGGAGCTCAGGCCCAGCGGAAATCAGGGAGCGCTGGTCACTTCACTTGAAGCTTTTGAAAGATATCACAGGCGCGAGGCTTCCCTTTGGGAAAAAGAGGCTCTTTTCAGGGCCCGTGTAGTTGCCGGTGATGTAACGCTTGCAAATAAGCTTGCTGCGCTGCTTGAAGATATCAACCTTACACCGCAGCAGAAGCACAATGTGAAAGAGCAGATTCACGAGCTAAGATCGAGAGCCATAAAAGAGATCGAAAGGAAACAAATCGATCTAAAAAAGGGAATCGGCGGCATTGCGGATATTGATGCCATTTCCCGCTGTCTGCAGATTATAAACGGCGGAAACATAGCGCTTCTCAAGCGCAAAAAAATCTCCGAAATATTAGACGCCCTTAACAAAGAGGAGATTATTTCCGCTGACGAATATTCAATTCTGTCGGAAGCATACAGCACTTATAGAAAACTATTATCCAGAACGCGTCTTTTAGTGACTCATACTGGAGCCGCGCTTGACACAAATGCGGATTACTTTCAAAGCATCTATACGACGCTGGGTTTCAAAACGAAAACTGAAATATTGGATAAAATAGAAAATCTTCAGAAAGGAGTGAGAAATATATATATCAAATATCTCGCCTGATAAGTGACTAGTCTCGGTTTAATCTGGCAAACAACGATTTTTGACTAAGATTAGGACGATGATAAATGATTAGGAAAAAGACGATTATGTAAGCTTGTAGAGAATCTTGACTATCTGCAATAACTTATCCTGAAATTCCTCATATGTTGCTGGATC
>JACPAJ010000099.1 GCA_016180865.1 Deltaproteobacteria bacterium | reverse complement strand
CGGCCGGTTTTAAAAGACAGGTTCCGAGGATTGATTGCGCTCTTTGCCGCTGATGGAAGTTTTACAGGCATAAAACCAAAACCCGAATAATAATATTTAAAAAATTCCGACGGGTGGATGAATCCGTTTTTTCTTCCAAACTCGGCCATGCGCCTCGTGTGAAATCTTTTTCTCGCAATGGCAAAAACCGATACGGCTGCAAAAAATGCCGGAATCAAAGCTCCGGCAAATTCTGCGTTATAAATTTTCAATGCCGCCATTGCAGTCAAAAATAAAAACAAAACCGAGTCGCGGGGATTTTGGATAAGCCATTCAAGGCGCCCTATCACCGCGTTAAATGCATGCAAAACATTAAAATTCAGCGGCGGAACAAAAAAAAGCGATATTCTTAGAAGCGGCGCAAGGTAAATAATTGCAAGTGCGGTTAAAAAATCCATCTCTATTGCAAGACTGAAAGGTGATATTTGAAAGTGACAGGCAGCGTATTTTTGCCCATCTTAAAGCTCTCCTCACCGAGTTTTTGCGATATTCTGGTGGCAACTGAACTGGCTCCACCTTCGTTTGTTTCATAAATCGTGCTGATTACGCCGTGCGTTTCGAATGTGGCAACAACATCGATCGGATAT
Source organism: Deltaproteobacteria bacterium (assembly GCA_016180865.1). Lineage (GTDB taxonomy): Bacteria > UBA10199 > UBA10199 > 1-14-0-20-49-13 > JACPAJ01. The sequence continues at coordinate 10,390 of JACPAJ010000099.1, read as the reverse complement.
CTGACAAGCTTTCTTACGGCCTCTTCGATTCTATGGAGAAGCAGAGCGCATTTTTCGCTGCCGATATCCTCTTTAAGATCCTTATAATTTGCAACTGTTATATCATATTTATATGTCTGATGCCCTTTTACTTTTGAAGGCGCAACAATTTCCGCGCAAGGCAGAACAAAAGCAAATGCAACGCGCCCCTTGGTTGGTATATCAACCCAAAGCTGCCCGCCGGCTTTTTGGACTATTTCGCGGCAGACGGCAAGCCCGAGGCCCGCTGTTTTATCGCCTTCTTTGGATTTATAAAACCGCTCGAATATCTGATAGCGATCTTTTTCCGTGAAATCCGGGCTTTCATTTACGACGCTCACTTCAACTCCGGCTCCCTGCCTTAAACTCATTTCCTTGGCCTTAATTTCAATTTCGCTTCCGCGCGGGGAAAATTTAATGGCGTTCGAAACAAGATGCGAAAGGACTATGAATATCTGGTCCGGATTTGAAAATACTTTTGGCAGATCGTTCGATGCCGTAACCCTGTAACGCAGCTGTCTCTGCAGAAACAGCTGATCATGCGTGGCGCAAACCTGCTGAATCTGATGAAGAATATCAAAATGTATCGATGCCGCGGCGCTTCCCCCTTCGCAAACATTTTCCTGAATGCCTTTTAAAAGAGCCGAGGCCCTTTCCAAATTCGTGAGAACGGAATTAAAAACCTGCTTCTGCCTTAGATCGTGATGGGAATCAAAATAGCTTTTCAGGAGATTAATCCCCTCCAAAGCAACTGCAAAAGGATCCGCCAGCTCCTTCAAAAAAACTTTTAAATCCGTTTCAGTTTTCTTTTCTTTCATAATGATAGCTTAGAGTTTCTAACATAAAGATGCCCGCAAATCCAAGTTAAAAAACAAAAAAGGGCAGCCGCTTAAAAACGGCTGCCCTTTAATTATATTCTATAAAAATGCTTTTTATTTCTTGGCTTTTTCGGTTTCTTTAGCTGCTTTCTTTGCTGCTTTTTCTTTGTCTTTTTCGGCTTTCTTTGCGGACTTCTCTTTATCCTTTGCAGCTTTCTCCGCGTCCTTCGCCGCTTTTTTCTCATTCTTCGCCTTTTATTTTTCGGCTTTCTTTGCAGCCTTTTCAGCCTCTTGTGCCGCCTTATCATCTTCTTTTGTTGAAGCTGCTGCCGCGGCAGGTTCCGCTGCTGCAGGCGCCGAAGCCGGTTTCACTCTGGCCGGTTCCAATGAATATGAAGCGGCAAGCGCCACGCGTTTAAATATATAAATATTTTCGAAATGATCAACCGCCTCCCAGCCTTCCGAACCAAGTTCATTCCATCTGCCTTTCCATTTATCATTCTTAGGCGGTTTCATTCTTTTCGCCATATACTCAAAACCGCTCGGGCCCTGCTTGGCGATAACAGCTTCTTTTACCGCTCTATTAACAGCGGATGCAAGCCTGTCCATGTCGGCTTCATTCATTCTTGTTTCAATAACTTTGCCGGATTTCGCGGCCTGTTTTGGAGCCTCGGCTCTCGCGGAAAACGCAAAAGAAACCGCCAGAATAACCGTAAGAATCAAAAACTTTTTTGGCATAACACGCCCCCCTTTTTTGTTAATGTAACTTACGCTTTATAAGCACAAGCAGATTAAGAAGTCAAAATTTTTATTTCTTCCCGCCCTCTTTCCATACCAAACACATTAATACTCCGCCCAATACCGCGAACATTATAAGACTTGGGCCCCACGCTTTCCATCCGAACACATCGATCAGCTTCCCCATGCCTACTCCGACAAGAGATGCGCCAATATATTGCATTGCATCGACAAATCCGTGCGCGGTTCCCGTCGCTTCTTTGCCGCCGAAATCCATCGCAACAGCGCTCCCGATTATCGAATGCGGCCCGCTGAACAAAAACGATAAAAAGATCAGAAGAACTCCGCAATAAACAGGAGATACTGCGAGCATAAATAAAACCAGCAAAATTGCCTGTCCGAAATACATGAGAGCTACAACCGGCCCGCGCCGCGAATTAAAAAATCTGTCCGAAATAAAACCAGCGGCGATCGCCCCCAGAAGACCGGCAAAGGGCATCAAAGTCGCCTGCGCGCCAAACTGCACCGAACCCTGCGCGATATTATGAACCTCCTGCAGATATGAAGGGAACCACTGTTCAAGGCCGTTGCGGACGACTCCGGTCGATAAATAAGCAAATCCCATAATCCACATGGCCTTATTTGAAAGCACAATCCTCAACGAGGTGAAAAAATCTATTTTGGCGCCATGCTTCTTTTTGCTTTCGGCAAAATCAACATCGTCGAAGCCTGCGGCTTTCGGGGTCTCCTTTACAAATATAAAAACTCCGAGCGTAACTAAGCATGCTACGAAAGACGGCGCTATAAAAACCCATTTCCAGTGAGAATGAGCGATAATTATCGGGCCAACTGCCATAATGAACATGCGTCCGAGATAAACAACGGCCGTAAAAACGCCGGCAAAGATGCCCCTCTCTTCCACTTTAAACCAGCTGCAGTTGATTTTAAGGTTTCCCGGCGAACCGTAGGCCTGCATGTATCCATTCATAATCCATATGACCACGAACAGATTAAGAACGCCGGTATAGGCATTTAAGCCAAATAATATATTGGAGATAATCGTTCCGATTGCACCGACAATCATCATCCTCTTGCCGCCGAATTTATCGACGATGGGTCCGTTGATAAACTGGCCGATTGCATAGGCTACATATGTCGCCGTAAGTATCAGGCCAAATTCCGCCTTGCTGAAACCAAATTCATCGCGAATAGGCTTATTGGCCAGTGAAAGGTTGTATCGCAGAGCGTAAAAAGAACCGTAAAGAAATGCCAGAGAAAGCCAGTTCAGCCTTCTCCTGCTTATATACGTTTTATCTTTTAAGATTCTGTACATAGTTGAAGGGGCGTAACAGGTTAAAACTTAAAAGTCACCACTTTTTTTGAGGACATTGGTATCGTAAAGAAGTTTTGCAATCTTTCCCGGATCTATCTCTTTTTCATCGACCTCTTTAATTTTTCTTTCCAAATCAGACGCGTTCACGGGCGTTGGAATGCTCTTCCAGTAATCTTTATAAGGCTGCTCCCTGACGAGATTTAGAAACGGCTTGAATCTTTCTTCTCCCTTTCGCGCCTTATCGGCGTACATTTTCACAATCATTCCAAAAACAACCATTCCTTTTTGATATTTTAAGCTGTCTTCCCATTCGGCTTCATTATTATTCATCTGTTGCCTGTAGGTTTCAGTAAGGGCTTTTATATGATCGTCTCCCCAGCGTATGACTTTTCCTCCCGCTGCCTCATCTTCGGTCATGCGGCCATCGAGCCTTGGCAACCACTGTTTCATAATTGCGCGGGTTTCAAACCTCCATTCTAAGCTCCTCGGCGCATGCCATTCAAAACCGGTCGGAGTAAGGTCTTCCCCAAACATGACAATGCGGTCATAAACTCCCAGCAAATCGAGGCTGACATTCTGTTCGACAAAACTTTTCCAGATTTCTTCGCGGCCTTCGGGCGAATTTTCAGCAAGCAGCCTTGTAACTTTCGGAATATTTCTCCCCTTGTCCAGATATATAGGAGTAGGGTAATAAAGGATCGTCGCCTCCCAGGCGTATCCCCACCATCTGACGACAAACTGGCCGAGCCCGCTTAAATAGCCCAATGCATATTGCAAAGGCTGAAAATGAAGCCCTACAAGAAGGTTTTTTATCGTCCGTTGAAATTTATAATACGGGTCCGCATCGATAAGTTTTTTGCTCCCAAAAACAAAACCTGTCCCCCATCCGACAATTAATGAATAATAGCCGGCACATAATAACCGGCCGGCTCCCTCAAAGACGGGCTTCACAAAGAGCGACCCGGGCATAAAAGCCCATGGAAAAGCGGTCATAGACGGCAAGAGCCTCGCATATGGAACAGAAGCAAGAGTCCTTCCGACCGCAAATCCCTTTAAAAAATGGATACCGGAGCTTAGCATCGCGTTAAACGGCGCAAGAAACAGATATTCAAGATGAGAGCCGGTGAGGCTTTTGTAGTCGATTTCCGAAGAGTCATCCATATCGGATTTGTACATCCACGTGATAAAAGTCAGCGCCTTCACAAAGGCGGCATTGACGGCCCCGAAAGTTGTATTGCCCATGCTGACCGAAGACATATAGCAGCTGGAAAAAACAAACGACCAGAATCCCCATGCGGTATCAAACTTTCCGTCCCATGACTTAAATCCATCATCCGGATCATAAAAGGCATAGTCGATAACAGCCGGTATAAGAGGCCATCTGCCGAGAGCTCTCTCCACTTCTTTTGTAAGAATATGCTTATTTAAAGGCTTTGATATTTTTCCAAATAGATTGGCGCACCAAAGACCGATTTTTTTAACAGCCTGCCTTAATTTTCCGGGGTTTTTAACTTCAGGAACATTTCTGACTCCGCTTATGGCCCCTTTAACAGCTCCCTCAACCTCATCTTGAACAAACCCCTTGACTCTCAGCCATGCAAATCTCGATGTTTCTTTGACTCTTAGCGCAATCTTAACCGCTTCTTTTGTTTCAGGAACAAACGTTTGGCCCATGTATCTTGAATTTTCCAAAGGAATCCTAAAAAAGCCCCTGACTTGACTCTCAAACCAATCTAACGGTTTATTAATCACGCCAAAAATCCGGTCCAATAAAACCTTGTCAGCGCCGTTGGCCGGAGCCGAAGCCGTCTGCAGAGTTTTATATGCCGAAATAACGTCATTAGACGCTTCCCTCCTGAAAACATGTTTAAGCGCAGCCCACTTCTGCGACTTGTTGGCAGCCCCTTTAGCCGAAAATAATTTGGAGCGCCAAGGCGACATCCTGCTTTCCACCTCTCTATACACCGCGCGCCGGTACTCTTTAAATTCATCAAAAAAGGGTGACTTGACATGGCCGTTTTCTTCTATCGCTTTCAGTCCATATTTCCTCGCAGCGCGGATGGAAAACCAAAGTTTTTCCATTGTTCCGTTTAGCTTTCCGCTCAGTCCGCTTAAAGTATCCTGCAGCGCTTTTTCGCTTAAACCTGCGATATCGATCCCCTTAAGCCTTTTAAAAAGCTCCAGAACCATTTCAGCATCTGCTTTGGCTAAAGCTTTTGCATCAATGCGCACGCCAAGCCCTTTTATAACATCGATGCCATAGACTCTTACGGCGTTAAGAGCCCTTGACAAGCCGATAAGTTTTTTGCCGCTGAGGCTTCTTAAAAATTGATTTAAGCTCTCCGAACTAAAATCGCTAAGTCGTCTTCCGGTAGATTGGATAAATATATTTTGAACTCCTGTATTGTCGCTTTCCAAATGAAGGACGGCTTTCATTTTAGATACCAGCTCTTCGCCGCCTCTCCCCCAAAAGCCTTTCCAATTATAGGCAAATCGTTTTGCAAGCCCCTGAGCCAGCCTGTTTTCGGAGGCGGCTACTCTTCCGGCCCATTTCAAAGTTTCACTTCCCTTTACTTTTACCTTTGCCGCTAAAGGCCCCAAGAGGCCCGCCATAAAAGTATCGGCCATCCTGTCGGAAGCGCCATCTATTGCATGCTGGCGGGCTTCGTCTTCGTCAACGCGTCCTAATTCAACGCCGCCTTTTAGCGCCTGGTCGATAAAAGGATCGATATCATCGCTATTAATGTCGAAAATAAGCTGATCCGCACCTATATTTCCCGCAACCGCTCCGGCCGAGGCTGCAACCGGCGAACATATCCACGCGGCGCCGCCGCACAAAAGCCCCGCTTTAGCGCCGGCAATCGCGCCCGCAATGCTTCCGCCTCCCCCTATGCCGATATTTTCCGCTGTTGAGCCGGGATTAAAATAATGAAGCGATGCCTCCCTATCGGCAGCTTTTTCTCCGTCTTTAGCATCCGCCAAATCGCGCCTTTCTTTTAGGCTCCCGTCGGCATTAAAAAGATGCGGCGCTTTTAACTTAAGCTGTTCTGTAAGCTTGGCTACAGAAGGAATATTTCCGTATTTTTTAGCCGCGCGGTTGATAAAATTATAAACTCCGTCTAGAGGCAGTCCTCCGGATTGATTCAGGACAAAATGAGTATTAAAAAGATAGGAAGCAAAAGATTCGTCGAGCGATTCATCGGATCCTTTTACAGATTTATACAACTCTTCCGCCAGCTGGACTTTCAGCGCCCGTTCAAAATACGCATTATCGACTCCTTTTCTGGAATGTTCCTCCCTGCTGACAGCGCCCGCTTTGATTATATGCGGGCCGTTCATGGCCTCTAGCGCTCTGATAAGCGAAGCGGCTTCTTCCGGTTTCGGGCTTTCGCCGATTCTCTGTTTTATATATTTTTCAAGTCTGGATTTTATTTTCTTATATATGGCATCGGAGAAATCGGCATGTTTTGAAACCAAGCCGGCCGCCAATTCCAGATTTAACGCGTAAAGGATAAAATTTGGATCGGCATCCGGCATCATATTCAAAGGAATAGGATTATCTTCAAAGAGTGGATTAGGAGGAGCGCTCATTTTGCGCAAATCTTCGGCAAGCAAAAATGATCTGGCAACGGTCTCTTTCCATCTTTCGGAAGGTTCAAGTGAAAGGTACTTTATATAACTTTCATACATTGAAGCAATATCATGCGCCTCCTGCGCCGATTTGCTTGCCTGCGTGTATAGTTCGCTGGCGCGGATTTGCAAACCCAAGTCCTCAAACAGCTCCCCCTTTGCCCTTAAAAGTTGATGAGCGGCAATCTGATTCGGCTGAATCCCCTTTGTTTCGTTCCGAAACATCAATTCCGCTATCGCCTCCTGCGAAGATTCAAGAAGGCTTTGCTGCTTTTCAAACGAAGCGAGTATTTCGGAAATTTCCTGTGCAGAAGCTTTCTGATCGGCTTCGCACCGGCTTGTTATGCAAAATTCATCCTGCCTCTCTGATAATTCAGCTCTCAGCCGGTCTGCTTCTTCTTTATATCTGGCGATGTCCTGTTTATTCCGTTCGGCTAAGGCGATAAGGCCGTCAAGGCGCCCCGCTTTCAAATCGAGAATTGTTTTTTGCTTTTGCTCGCTTGTGTCCGATCCAAGAAATGTGCTTAAGGCAAAAACGCGATCGACAAAAAAATCTTCCCCGCGGGAGTCCTCTTTTTTATCTGCAAAAACCGGAGAGGCTTCTCCTTCTGGTATTTCAGGAAAAGACGTTTTATCACCGATAATGTGCATGGTCCCCCAAAAAACCTGTTCGCACTGCCTCTATTATTATTATCGGCATAATTTTACAAAAGTTGCTTCCTTTTCAAATAACTAACCATTTGAAAACATTAAATATTTAATACTGTGGGGAATGCAACTACTTTCTGCAATTCTTGGCCACGCCCGGTTTAACCCCTAAATATAAAGCTCCGTCAAATATCATTTTGCTTACATAGCCATCCTCTTCCGCTTTGACAACTTTAAGGCCCTCTTTTTGCGAATAATAATAAAATAATCGAGCCCCCTTATTAAATTCCTCGCATATATCAACAACTATCCTGCCCGGTTTCGTCTGCGTTGAATAAGCATAAACGTCATTGCCATGATGCATCCAGAGAAAATCAAAGCTGGATAATGCCTCCTGAGTATAGTCGGATCTCTTTGGCACAACAAACGAAGAATTATCAAAAAAAACTGTGATTCCATCTGTCAGATGATCGGATCCGGTATCTGTAACGTAAATAACGGCGGTCTGAACCAGATCGGAGCGCATTGAAAAATATAAGCCGGAACGATTCTGATTCATTATGCCCTTATCGTCTATTTTCGCCTCCTGTTCATAATAAATATTTTTAGGGTCGACGTCGGCGCACTTTTGCAAAAGGCTTGAATAATATTTTGCTGCAGCCATTGCTGTATCTGCAAATAACATCGATACCGCACGCCCTTCATCTCCATATAAAACCTCAAGGCCATCATTGCAGCGGGACAAATCATCATAAGTAGATGTGCAAAGGTCATCGTTTATTTCGATATACGGCGAGCGGTTGCACAAATTTCTTTTTAATATTTCGGGGTCGCACGGCGGATTGCCATCAAAAGCAATCATTCTGCGGAGATTCCCATCGTATGATTGATATTCAATATATGTTTCATCACCCACCGGAAGAAGATCGTCAGAAAGCAGCCTGTGAAGACGAGCATTAAAAGCTGTCCCTGTCACTTCTATAGATTCAACTGTTTGATTATTTGCATTCTTAGAAATATTGTATGAAGTTGTATCGGCCTTAAATTGTTCCGATAGCAATGAATTAACAACGGAATCTGTGTTAAAAGTTTCGCCCATATATGCTTCTCTTTAAAAGACGCAATAAAAGCTTATACGACTACTCCGTAGTATATAATCATAGTCGTTGCAAGCAAATTTTCTAACTTTACTAAGTGTCGGACACTTAATAAGGTTTTTTGCCAATAAGTGTCCGACACTTAATAAGGGCATGGCGATCAGCGTATAATTTACTTGCATTTTTTATGCGTACTTATTATGCATTAAGTCATGCTTCCTATTGTCTGCAAACCCGGGGAAGTCGGGCCGTTCACGTTATTCCAAAAAGAGAATGCTATTTCATCGCTTGATTTCAATAACGGCGCATTTCAATTCAGAGAAGCCTGTATAGAAGGAAAAATCGAAGAAAATGGAATTGCCACCAAATATTTTACCGTTAGCGGCGCACCGCCAAGGCCGAAAGAAAAAGATGTTGTATGGTCCTTAAAAAGCCCTTTCATGACCGATCCGACGTTTGATGTGAGATCTACCGCTGAAACGCTTCAGTCATACATATCCTACCTGTCGGCAATCTCCGTTTACAGGGGCGGCTTTGATGGGATATTGCTCAAACCGCATTTTGAAGTTACCGTGGGAATCGATTTCCCCAACGCGTTTTTCCAACAGGATGACGATACCCTTACATTCGGCTCTGTTTCCGGGAAATGCAGTTTTGCAGACGGCGATGTTGTAATTCATGAGTTCGGCCATAAGCTGACTTATTCAATTAACCGGGAAATGAGAGCTTCGCTTGATGACGTTGAAGGCGGAGCAATTTCGGAAGCGCTTTCCGACGCGTTTCCAGCGATATGGCTGAATGACAAAGAGATCGGCGAAAGCCTAGCCGTATGCTTAGGCATTGCAAACGTCCCTTCCCCCGAAACAGCTCTCAGGGACATTGGAAACCCTCAGAGGTATCTTTTTCACGGCGAAGAAGAGCATGAAAGAACAACTTTGTATGCCCCTTTCTTATGGTTTACTTATCAAGAGATGATTCAACTGGCAGTAGGCAATGTTAGCAAAGCCCGCGATATAATGACCGTCATATCGGCAAATATGGCCGCTTATATTCCGTCAAGCCCCAAGAAAGCAGATTTTCTAAAAGCATTTTATAATTCTTTGATCGCTTTTACAAAGCGGCCCGATTTTCAAACAAAATACAACTTTGACGTTGAAGCATTCAAACGCATAATCCTGCATCAGGCAAAACTCGCAGGCTTGCTTGAAGCAAGCGATAGCGAAGGCGAAAAATATATATTCACCCTTTATCCGGAAATAACGAATATCGCGGCAGCACTTGCGGGTTTTGAAGCCCAAAAAATATCCTTGCAGAAAGGATATGAAAACAGCGTGCAGGCTTTTTATCAGCAATATTTTTCCGGCCGGCCGATCGAAAACCGCGGCGTCAGATTTATTTTCACAGACAACGGCGCGCAGATAATAACTTTTACCGCGGATACGAACACAATGAAAAAAGATATTCGCCTGTCTGCAGAAGATGCATGGAAGGTTGTGATTTCGGACGATACAAGAACCAAACTCAGATTACAACTTATCGCAAACTTAAAGCACGGCTTAGGCAGCGACAGGGAAATTAAATTCCTTGATGATCTAATGCAAAAGCTGAAAGATATGAAAATGCCGGTTTCTTCTATAGTATATCTTGCTGAGAGAACAAACCCGCAATACAGGTTCGACATAAAAGATATTATTACAATCTACGTCGATTCTGTTACCGGCGAAACCACTTTTTCCAATCAGGCATTCTATTAGACGATACTTTTTATTTGACATTGATATTTATCACTGATACCCTCATATCTAAAATGCTTTATAAATCAACTAGTTAGCAGGGGTAATATATGACAACTAAGCTCAAAGGGCGCAAATTTGCAAAGATGTATGGGACGGGAAACGATTTTGTGGTTCTGCCGTGCTTCGGCTTTAAGCCTCCTTCACAGCAAAAGCTCGGGCGCGATATCTGCAACAGGCGCAAAGGGATAGGAGCCGATCAGCTGCTTTTGATCTATTCCTCGCGCAAGGCCGATTTTAAACTTCAGACAATCAATCCCGATGGCAGCGAAGCGGAAATGTGCGGAAACGGAATAAGATGCGCGGCAAAATATA
>JACPAJ010000098.1 GCA_016180865.1 Deltaproteobacteria bacterium | reverse complement strand
CCTTAGCCAATTGGCAGCTAGAGATTCCCCCGCCACTACTGCACGGCGGGCACGGCGCTATGACAGATGTGTATGGAAATGCATTACTAATCAAACGAAAGCCTCCAAGGCAGGGCAAAAAATAATATTTGGCGATGAGCTTATCGGCACAATCATTTCTCGTGAAAGCGATGAGCTTCTAGTTGAATTTAATAAGCCCGAGTTGATCGAAAAAGCCGGTCTTCCGCCGCTGCCGCCGTATATCTTAAAAAAACGAGGCAAGATGGGGAGAGGGGGAGATGGGGAGATGGGGAGATGGCCAGATAGGGATCGATATCAAACCATTTACGCCAAACATGCTGGCTCTGCTGCGGCGCCGACGGCCGGTTTGCACTTTACCGATAAGCTTCTGCAAAAAATAAAAAAGGCCGGCGCAAAAATCGCTACTGTAACTCTTCATGTGGGTCTTGACACTTTTTCACCGGTTCGGTCTGAAAATATAGAAGATCATAAAATGCACGGCGAGGAATATTTTATTCCGGAAGAGACCGTTAAAACAATTGAGGAATGCAGACAAAATAACGGCAGAGTTATTGCAGTGGGAACAACAACCGTTCGTGCGTTGGAATCCTTTGCATTGAACCAATTTTATGAGGGAGATTGCCACGCCGAAGCACTCAAAGGATTGAGTGCTCGGCTCGCAATGACAACCAATCTCTTCATCGCCCCGGGCTATAAATTCCGCATCGCAGATGCGATTCTCACAAATTTTCATCAGCCAAAATCAACGCTTCTAATGATGGTCTCTGCTTTTGCAGGTCGTAAATTTATTTTAGATGCATACAATGAGGCGATTTCTCAAAAATATCGCCTCTTTTCCTACGGCGACTGCATGCTCATGTACTGATTATAGAACACTTTAACTTTAACTCAGACAGGCAACTACTTATTATTAAACGATAATTAGACAAGTGTTCCGAATATGGAAATGCGCTTGACAAAGACCATTTGGAAGCGTCTACTTATATTATAAAGCTTATAAAAATTATATTAATAAGCTTGCCTACCGGCAGGCAGGGAGGGAAATATGGGGACAAATTTAAGAGTAGGAAGGGAGATAGTTGTGACGACACCCGACAAACTTGGCGTTTTGTCACGCATCTTCAAAAGCATAACAGATTCGGGCGTCAACGTTGAAGCGATGTGTGCTTATGCGGTAGATGGATCTGCGCACTTAAGGCTGCTGACCGACAGCAATGAAAAGGCGAGAGATGCCTTAAGCAAGGCCGGCTTTGATTCGGTGGAAAGGGAAGTGACGATCGCAGAAGTCTCTCCTCATTCAATCCATCATGACATCGCCCCGTTTGCTGAAAATATTCAACCAGGCGATCACTATTGGTGTGCTGCCGATCACAGCGGCGAACATGCGCTTCTCGTTTTTTCGCTGAAGGAGAGCGTCAGGCTGGCGTACTTTAAGTAGATTTAGCGGCCTTTAGGATGGCGCGAATTTCGATTAGGGATTTATTGTAGATGCCGCTCGCAAAGTCGGGGAAGCACCAGGGCATTGGATGAAATGAGCCCTTCTGGTAGTCCATTATCATGTCGGCGTAACATGCTTTGGTGAGCGCTATCTTATGTCCGCCATGTTTTCCCGAGGCAAGCACGACCTTGCAATGGTCGATGTAACCGGCGTCTATGTTTACAACCCTCTTCCCGTCGACTCTGAATTTATCTTCAATTTTCGATGCCCATTTTTTTGCGTTAGGCAGAATTTCAGGCGGAAGATTTTTGGTGAATGAAACAATGCAGCGCTTTAAATTCCTGCCCATTTCAGGTTCGTAAAAGCTGGTGAATGTAAAATCAGACCATTCGCTCGCATAGTCGCATTCTCCAAAATATCGGCCAAGTTTTTTTAGAACCATGGGCAGAAGATCGGTCTTGTTCGTCATAATCACGGCAAAATATTTAACCGGTTGTTTGTTCATGCGAATTGCCCTGCTGCAAAACCGGAAGCCCATGCCCAATGCAGATTATAGCCTCCAAGTTCTCCCGTAACATCCAATACCTCGCCGATAAGATATAATCCATTTATTTTTTTTGATTCGAATGTTTTTGAAGATATTTCATTAGTGTCGATGCCGCCGGCCGTGACCTCCGCAACGTCATAGCCTTCGGTTCCGGCCGGTTTTATTTCCCAATTATGAAGCTTGTCTGCAATGCCTGCAAGTTCATGGCCGCTGATGTCGCACAGGCGCTTACTTTCGTTATCGACTAAAGCCGAGGCCAGCCTGTTGGGTAAAAATCTGCCGAGGTAATTTTTCAGAATAATTTTGCAGCCGGAGCATTTTGCCTCTTTCATCGCCGTTAAAATGTCCAAATCAGGCAGCAGGTCTATGATGACGGAATTTTTGCCGTCCCATGCAAGCGATGTCTGCAAAATGGCAGGCCCGCTCAAACCTTTGCGCGTGAATAGCATTCCGCCTTTAAAAGTCCGATTTTTGAAGCTGGAGGAAACGTTTAGCGAAATGCCGGAAAGGCCCGAAAAGCGCGGCCTGACGGTTTTACTAAATACCAGCGGAACAAGAGACGGGCGGCATCGGACAATCGAATGTCCGAATTGTTTTGCAGCGGCATAGCCAAAATCGCTTGCTCCAAGGTCTTTGTAAGAAAGCCCGCCTGTTGCAATCACTAACGATGCGGCACTGAACTCGCCGCGGCCGGTTTCTAATGAAAATTTATTATGTTTGGTTATCGATTTGACTTTGCAATCCAAAAAAATCTTTACTCCTGACTTTTCACATTCAGCTTTCAGCATCGAAACTATTTCTTTTGATGATTTCTCGCAAAAAAGCTGTCCCATCTCCTTTTCATAAAATTTAATGCGGTGCTTGTCTAAAAGGGCAGTGAAATGTTCAGGCGTGAATCTGGCAAGCGCGGATCTGCAAAAGTCAGGGTTCGATGAGCTGTAATTCTTGCTTGAAATATTTAAATTTGTGAAATTGCAGCGTCCGCCGCCGGAAATCAGGATTTTTTGCCCTATCTTTGGCGAATGTTCAAGAATGGCGGCTTTGCGCCCGCGGCGGCCGGCTTCTATTGCACATGTCAGCCCGGAAGCGCCGCCGCCTATAATGATGACGTCATAATCCATTTATAATTTCAGAAGCCTCTTTCACGATTTTCGGAGAAAGCCCAAAGAGTTCGGTTATCCGCTTATCATAATTTTGCCTGATATGCTCCTGTTTTTTTGAGTCGCTGGTTGTATGCCTTACAAAATCGTCGCGCAGATATAGATAGCCGTTTTCAGAAAGCCGCGTGATTAAAAGATGTTTCATCATCGGCCAGCTGAAAGAATCTTTCCAGAATTGCAGAAATTGCTCGGGCGGGACCGGCGTATCTTTTAATAAGTAACGCGGCTTTATTTGGCCCAATTGGCTAGTTGCTATGTTGTAATATGCTCTTTGAATTTTTCCCTCCCCTTGTGGGAGGGAGGCAGAGGGAGGGGGCACGGGTTGCACAATATAAGTATTATGCGGCAAATGATGCACAGCCTCTTTTTCCGTCAGCGGAATCGGCCTGCTCAAACAATAACCCGGATCGACAAGATATTTTTGGCGATCTATCGTTATAATCAAGGCACAATGAGTATTTTTGCCGTAACTTCGATCAACCATGACGGGATAACAATCGAATCCGGCATCTTTCAAAATAGATTCAAAAAAATATGTGAGCGAAAAGCATGTCCCGCCCGCACCGAAGCGTTTGTGCTCGTCCAGCACGATTTCCGGCATGCGCAAATATTCAGCCTCGGTTTTGGCATTTTTTGCATGAATAATTTTTGTCAGATTTTCGTAAGGGTACTTCAAAAACGATTGTGTCAGCTGAACTAATCGATTTAACATCATGCCTGTATATAGCACAACCACCCATGACGGAGCAATATATGACGGAGCAATTTTGCTCCGTCTGACTTTGCTCCGTCATAGGTGGTTGACAATCGTTTCTAATCCTGCCACATAATAAATATGCCAATCGGAGAACTTGCGGCGTTTGGAAATGCGGTGCTGGGAGCGGCTACGCTTTCGTTATTCACATACGTGAGCGATCGTATCGGCGTATTCACCCAGAACCTTTTGCGTCTGCTTGCGGGAACGGTCATTCTTGGCATCATACATTATCTTTACACGGGGCAGATTTTTGAATCATACGAAAATCAACGGCAGCTTTATTATCTGATTATCAGCGGAATAGTCGGCTATTCTATCGGCGATATTTTTCTTTTTCGCTCCAATGTCATGCTGGGGCCGCGCCTTGGAACGCTTGTTTTTATGAGTTATGTTCCTATGGCAACTATTATGGCCGTTCCGGCGCTTAATGAAAAACTGGGATTTCAGGCCTTTTTTGGGATGGTAATTACTCTTATCGGAATCACAATGGTCGTTATGGCGCAGAAGGGCAGCCTAAGCAAATTCCAGCCGAAAAACCTGCCGCTCGGCATTCTTTTCGGGCTTATCGGAGCATTTTGCAATGCGTTTGGCCTTGTGCTTTCCAAGCTTGGAATGATCGGAAATTCCGCTACGGTTATGAACGCTTCTTTTGTAAGGCTTGTAGCTGCCACGGCAACAATCTGGCTGACCGGCTTTATGCTTGGAAGAAATAAGCACGTTCTAAAAAGCGTTTACGATATTAAACTTCTGGGAATTATTATCATAGGATCATTTATCGGCCCATACCTAAGCGTTTGGTTTGCTCTCATTGCGATGCGCCACACTTACACGGGTATTGCCACAACTATCATGGCGCTTACTCCTGTAATCATCATCCCAATGGCGCAAATTACGCATAAAGAGAGAATTACTCCGCAGATTATTTTGGGCACGATAACCGCAATCGCCGGCGCGGCGCTGTTGTTTATATAAATATGTTTTCTTTTTCCATAACAAAAACCTGCAAAGACACAAAGGCACGCCTTGGAAAATTTACAACCGCTCATGGCGAGGTTATTACGCCGGTTTTTATGCCTGTCGGCACGCAGGGGACTGTCAAGGCCATGCTTCCGGAGGAATTAATCGAACTCGGCGCTGAGATAATTCTAGGGAACACATATCATCTATCTTTGAGGCCGGGGCACGAGACGATTAAAAAGCTCGGCGGGCTTCATAAGTTTATGAACTGGAAGGGGCCGATTCTGACCGATAGCGGCGGGTTTCAGGTGTTTAGTTTGGGGAGGGAGCAAAAGTGTGTTCGTGCGTTCGTGCGTTCGTGCGATGGCCCAGAAAAAACCAACGCACCCCGCCACTACTGCCTCGGCGGGCAGGCAACGAACCAACGCACCAACGAACCAATCTCCTCCAAAGTCACCGAAGAGGGAGTCCATTTTCAAACGCCGATTGATGGCGGTTTGAAACATTTTCTGACGCCGGAGCTGGCGATTGAAATTCAAGAAGCGCTTGGCAGCGATATAATGATGGTTTTGGATGAATGTCTGCCGCACGGAGAAAATGAAGCGCGCACTCGCAGCTCGATGGAGCTGTCGCTCCGATGGGCGGAACGCTGCTTAAAAGCGCGCACATCTCAAAACGCCCTCTTCGGCATTGTGCAGGGGGGGATGTATAAGGAGTTGAGGAAAGAGTATATTGAGAGGTTGCTTGTCATTGCGAGTCCTGAAAGGGCGAAGCAATCTCATGTAGTCAATTGTGTTCAGGGGATTGCTTCTCCGCCTGCGGCGGATCGCAATGACGGCGTTAATTTCAACGGCTATGCAATCGGCGGGCTTTCTGTCGGCGAACCGAACGAATTAATGTATGATATCGCCGATCACTGCACCGATTTCCTGCCAAAAGATAAGCCCCGTTATTTGATGGGCGTTGGAACGCCGGAAGACCTTTTGGAATGCATCGAACGCGGAGTTGATATGTTCGACTGCGTCTGGCCGACTCGCAATGCCCGCACCGCAACGCTGATAACGACAAGCGGCGACATCAATGCCAAGAATGCAAAGCACAAAGATGATGCCAATCCTCCGGATAGCGCCTGCGCGTGCTACACCTGCCGCAATTATTCGATGGCGTATTTAAGGCATATGTATATGTGCAACGAAATTGTGGGGTCGCGGCTCGGAACAATTCATAACTTGCATTTTTATATCGATTTGATAAGGAACATACGCTCCGCAATAGAGGAGGAGAGATTTGCGGAGTTTAAACGGGAATTTTTAAAAAGGAGAGCAACATGTTAAACTTATTTATCAGCACGGCTCATGCGATGGCCGGACAGCCGGGTGCGGGCGGCGCGCAGGGCGGAGGCGGCCTTGCGGGATTATTTCTGCCGATGGTTATTGTTTTCGGCATATTTTATTTTCTTATGATCCGCCCCCAGCAAAAGCAGGCCAAAAAAGTAAAGGCGATGATCGAAGCCCTTAAAAAAGGCGATGAAGTTGTTACGCGCAGCGGCATCCACGGCAAAATCCACGGCCTTGCGGATAATATCGTGACGCTTGAAATTGCCGAAAATATCAGGATCAGGCTTAATAAAGATCAGGTCGGATATGTGAAACAAACCGCAGCGGTTTCTGGAGAGTAGGAGCGTTCGTTAGTTTGTTGGCCATGCCAACGTACTAACGCACCAACGTACCAACGTATCAGTTATGCCAAATTCATGGAAATGGAAATTTTATTCTGTCGTTGCAGCATTTGTCGTAGGAATCTACCTGCTTGTCCCGTCGGTTTTAAGATTTGATTCCAAAAGGGAAGCTCTGGAATCCAACGGCCAGCCGGTGCCGTCATATATGAAGCTTTTTCCGCGCAAGGCTCTCACTTTGGGTCTGGATCTTCAGGGCGGAATATACGTCGAGATGCAGGTAAATCTTGCCGATGCCATAAAACGCAAAACCGATCTTTTTTCGTCCGACCTTGAGCGCTATCTGAAAGATAAAAATATAATTCCGGTCTCAACCCTGCAGCCTAACGGAGACGGGGTTTTGCACATCAAGCTTAATAAGCCGGACGAAGTCGATGCGCTTTTAAGCGTTGTTAACGAAGATTTTTCGCAGGTTTTTTTGAAGCAATCGATTACAACGGAGGAGGGCTATCCTGTTGTAGTGCTGGCTTTGCAGAAAAATTACCGCGATTATCTTGAAAGCAACGTTGCCAAACAGGCGCTTGAAACGGTCCGCAATAGAATCGACCGTTACGGAGTTTCGGAGCCGACGATTGCAAGACAGGGCACGGATAGAATTGCGATCGAACTTCCGGGGCTTTCCGATCCCGATCGCGCGATTTCAATCATCAAGCGGACCGGCCAGCTTGAATTCAGGCTTGTGGATGAAAGCAAGAATGTTGCCGAACTGGAGCAGATGATTGCCGATGCAAGAAAAGAGAATAATATTCCGGAAGGGTTTTCGGCGGAAATTGTCGCTAAAATCAACGAGGCGGTTGCATCCAAGCTTCCTGTGACAAGCGAGATTTCATTTGAACTTGTGAGGGACACAATCACCAAAAAAGTGGTCCGCGGAATCCCGTATCTTATCAGCAAAAAAGCCGATGTGACGGGCGATATGCTTCAGGATGCCCGCGTTTCGATTGAGCAGAACGAACCGCATGTTAATCTCACATTTGATAAAACAGGCACGGCTAATTTCGGCGATTTGACCAAAAATAACGTAAAAAAGAAGCTGGCGATTCTTCTCGATGGAAATGTCAACAAGGCGCCGGTTATTAACGAGCCGATACTTTCCGGCCGGGCGCAGATTTCGCTTGGTTACGGCGACTATCAGTCGCTTCTGAAAGAAGCGGAAGATCTGGCGCTTGTTCTGCAGGAAGGCGCGCTGCCGGCTTCTTTGTCTGAAGCGACAAAAACTGTTATCGGTCCGACTTTAGGCCAGGCATCTATTATGGCAGGGCTTAAGGCGATTGCTTTTGCCGCGGTGCTCGTTATCATTTTCATGATTTTTTATTACAAGATGAGCGGCCTTTATGCCGATATTGCCGTTGGATTAAACGTTTTGCTGATTTTAGGCGTTTTAGCGATATTCGGCGCAACGCTTACTCTCCCGGGCATTGCGGGCATTGTTCTTACGATGGGAATGGCGGTCGATGCCAACGTTCTTATCTGCGAACGCATCCGCGAAGAGATGCGGGCCGGAAAACCGCTTAGGGCGGCGATCGACGCCGGCTATTCAAACGCTCTGCGCGCAGTTGTCGATTCAAATATAACAACGCTTATCGCCGGCGTCGTTCTTTACCAGTTCGGAACAGGGCCGATTAAAGGATTTGCAGTTACGCTTTCGATCGGTATTTTAACGACTCTTTTTACGGCGATTGTGGTTACAAGGCTTATTTACGATTACAAGGTGATTAAGCAGAAGGCAACGACGATAAGCATATGAGAATTTGTCATTGCGAGGAGCGTTAGCGACGAAGCAATCCCCTGAAATTATTTTTACAGGAGATTTCTTCGCCCTTCGGGCTCGCAATGACATGCAAATTACATGATAGAGTTACCGCTCCCAAAAAATATTCCGTTCATGAAGAATAAGATGTTTCTGATAGGGCTTTCTCTTATCATCACGCTCGGCGGAATCGCGATGATGATAAAAAACGGCCTCAATTACGGCATCGATTTCGGAGGCGGAATCAAGCTTATATACACCTTCAACCAGCAGCTTAAAGACGGCGAGATTGAGGGGCTGCTTTTAAACGATGGAATCGATTCGATGGTCCAGCGTTACGGCGATAAGACGAGCAATCAGTTTTCAATCAAAGCCAAGCAGACGGAAGCCACACTGGAAGATTCGGTGGCTAAAATATCGTCTATTCTTGCGGCAAAATACGGTGAAGCCGGCGCAAAATTAGAACAGCAGGAGACGGTCGGCCCGAAAGTCGGCAAAGAGCTGAAGAGAAAAGGGCAGCTGGCCATATTTTTCACGCTAATCGCGATGCTTGTTTATATCGGCGTCCGGTTTGATTTTTATTTTGCTCCCGGGGCAATCGTTGCGCTGATTCACGATGTTATCGTGGTGATGGGATTTTTGACTTTCTTTAATAAAGAATATAATCTTTCCATTCTTGCCGCGCTTTTGACAATCGTCGGTTATTCGGTAAACGACACAATCATCGTCTATGACAGAATCAGGGAACATGCAAAGAAGATAACCGCCAATACCATAGATGATGTCGTAAATCAAAGCGTGAACGAAACGCTTTCCAGAACCATCGTCACCTCCGCAACGGTTTTAATCGTGGTGATAATACTATTTATCAGCGGCGGCGGCATTATCCATGACTTTGCATTCTGCTTTATTATCGGGGCTATCACAGGGAGCTATTCTTCCATATTTATAGCGAGCCCCATTTATATCTGGCTGTATAAAAACTGGCCGAAGATTAGCAGGAAATATCATAAGTAAGTCATCCCTGCGAAAGCAGGGATCTAGAGCATGTAAATGAGATTCCCCCGCCACTACTACACGGCGGGCATGGTGCTTCCGCAGAAATGACAGAATGTGCGAAAATGACATAACTCATGTATGCACTGGCAACTTTTTCCACAATATCGCGATTTAAGCAAGGAACTGGCGGCGGGGCTTAATGTTTCGCAGATCACCGCGCAGGCTTTAATCAGCAGAGGAATAACAAACGGTGATGACGCCAGAAGGTTTTTATATCCGACCCTCCGGGAGCTTCACGATCCGTTTCTTATGGCTGATATGGGCAGGGCCACGGAGCGAATTATTCGGGCAATAGGCAAAAATGAGCGCATTACGGTTTGCGGCGATTATGATGCGGATGGCGTTACATCGACGGCCCTGCTTCTGCGTTTTTTTGAGATGATCGGCGTTCCGGCGGATTACCACATTCCAAACAGGATTGCGGACGGGTACGGCCTTCATAAGAGGGCGATCGATATATTGAAAAGCAAAGGGACAGAACTTGCCATTACGGTCGATAACGGTATTAATGCATTCGATGAAATCGATTACGCAAAAAGCCTTGGCATCGATGTTATTATAACGGATCATCACGAGCCGGGCAAAAAACTGCCTAAAGCATGCGCCGTATTGAATCCAAAAAGACCGGACTGCCGGTTTCCTTTCAAGGAGCTTGCAGGCGTTGGAGTTGTCTTTAATTTGATAATGGCATTAAGGCAGCGCCTGCGTGATTCCGGTTTCTTTAAGGGAAAAGAAGAGCCGAGGCTTCGCGATCTTTTGGATATTGTGGCGATCGGCACCGTCGCCGATGTTGTTCCGCTGATAGACGAAAACAGGATATTTGTTAAATTCGGGCTGGAAGAGCTTAAAAAAAGCTCCAATAGAGGCATCAGCGCGCTGAAGGTTATTAGCGGGCTTGAGCCGCATCAATTAAATGCAACTGCAATTGCTTTTAGAATTGCGCCGCGCATTAATGCCGCGGGCCGCATCGACGATCAAAATTTAGGCGTGAGGCTTTTCACCACTTCTGATCCTGAAGATGCGGCTTCGATCGCGGAAAAGCTCAATAGCCTGAATTCCAAAAGGCAGTCGATGGAGGAGGTTATACTCAAAGAAGCCGCAAAATTTCTCAAAGAATTATTGAAAAATTATAAAGTTAAAATTGTAGAATCAGAAGTTCCAGAGGAAGAAATAAAGACGCGAGGTTTTGTTTACAGATTTAGTTGTAAATTCATTCTATTAACAGCAGATAAAAAATGACGGCGATCCATCCACAACTTACTCATATTGTTCATACCCTGTTTTTGGATTATACGCTTTTCTGAATTTGGGCTCAAAAACAACCTGGCTTTTTCGAACCTCTGTCACGAGCTTTCCAGTTCTGTCATCAACCATGTAGAGCACTTGTCTGCCCGGCTCTTCCTCATAGCTCAAAAATTCCTTGACTCCTGGCCTTATTTCTCTATTCCACGCAGCAGTGCTCATGTCCCGCAATGCTTCACCAGTATGCACAACAACTGCGCCTGCATTCACATCAGCAGCAAACGTAATTGCTTTTTTGACTTCTTCCATACTTCTGTGTCTAAACTCATCATTAAATCCACGCTCTTGATAATTATAGCCTGATAAGTTTCCCACTGTATTTGGCGGTGTATGAACACTTGTATAACTGATATAATTTGCACGCGCAAGTTCGCGAAGCGCTTGTCTTGCTTCATGACCATATCCTTCTGC
>JACPAJ010000097.1 GCA_016180865.1 Deltaproteobacteria bacterium | reverse complement strand
AACTAAACAAGGGATTGGTAATGCCACTCCCCACAAGAGTGCCCAACGAGAGGGTTTTAGCTCCCCGATAAACCGCGGTAAGCGAAAAATACCTTTGGCGATGCCAAAATTGGGGCTGTTCGGCGGCAGGACCCGAAACTAAGGAATCAAATGTAGTTTTGCCGCTCTGCGTCATAAAAAGATACGCCGCGGTGCATATTCACTGTCACAAATAAATAATCTATTATCTTTCAAACATGAGGCCTTATTGCATCATTTTAGCGACATTATCGGCGTTATTTATCGGCTGTTCGGGCCCAAATAATTCGCCGCATATTATAATGGCCGAGTTATTATCGGAAAACACGCCTATTGTACCGCCACCAATCATTTCCACTTCAGCTCAAAAACTAACATATAAAATAGGCCCTTTTTCCCTGCCCGCCGGCCAGAAAGCTTTAGCAATGTGGGATGAGCCGGGGTTTATAAATTTTCAAACCGATGAGCCGCTTTGGGTTATTTCCTTTGAGGATGCCATTGAAGAATCAAACGGAGCGGCTTTGCCGCGAAACCTCCTTCATATGGCAATTTTAACTAACAGAAGTGAAAATAATCCGCTCTGCACAGAAAAAGAGGTCGCAAATCCTTTTGTTGCAACAAGCGCCGTAACCGAAAAGATGGAACTCCCAAAAGGCCTTGGATACGCAGTCCTTCCCGATGATCAACTTGATGCCAAAGTGATACTAAAAAATCCTACAGCGCAGGATTTCAACGATGTCTTTTATAAATTCACGATTACGGCGCTCCCGATGAAAACATCCAAAAATATAGATGATGTCATGCCGCTGCTTTTGGATATCGATCCATGTGATCATATGCCAATCTCGCTTCCTCCCAAAGAATTTACAAAAAAGGAAATTGATTTTCCAATTCCCGAAAACGGCCTCTTAACCAAAGCTTATGGCTTATTGCAAAACAATGGGATCGGCGTATCTTTATCGGAATCTAGCGGCATTATTTGGGAGTCGAACGCGGCTCTTTCTGAAAAACATGAAATTATTTCCCTGCCTGAATTTGACGACCCTGCAGGAATACCGCTTAACGCCGGCGATAAAATCCGCTTAAGCGTTTCTTACGAAAATATGGATAGCTCGTGGCATAGCGACGCTACAGGGGCTGTCATGGCATATCTAAAAAGATCTGATCCGTCCCCTTAAAAGATCGCGAACTCTTACATCATTATTGGTCATCCATTGCTGCAAAACGCCCGTGGCGGTGTTGACCAAAATATAAAGGACAAGGCCGCTTGGAAGGAAAAGCATGAATGCCGTAAACATTATGGGCATAATCTGCATCATTTTTGCCTGAGCGGGATCGGCGGAAGCCGATGGCGTCATCTTCTGCTGCAGCCACATGAAAACGCCGAGAACAACCGGCGTAATAAAATAAGGATCCGGCGCCGAAAGATCGCGGTAGAACCAGAAAAATGGAGCCCGGTACAGTTCGATTGAATTCCAAAGAACTTTGTAAAGCGCGATATATATCGGCAGTTGAATCAGCATTGGAAGACATCCGCCCATTGGGTTTACCTTGTGAGCCCGAAAGAGATGCATCGTCTCCATATTCAGGCGTTCTTTGTCATTCTTATATTTTTCTCGAAGTTCTTTTAGCTTCGGCTGCAGCGCCTGCATCGCCTTCATAGATTTCATCGAATGCCTGGAAAGAGGATACATTAAAAGCTTCGCAAAAATCGTGAGAATAATGATTGCCACGCCATAATTTTTTATCAGCCCGTAAAAAAATCTTAAAAGATGCAGGATCGGAACGGCGATAAAAGAGAACCATCCATAATTAATCGCTTTTTCAAGATATGCCCCGCTGATTTTAAGGCTTTCCATCTCTTTTGGCCCTACATAAACCCCAAACTGGCTCGTAGCCTCGCTTCCCGGCAATATGGGCCCTATCGGAACATCAATGCTTGTCTTTAAAAGCTGGCTTCCGTCGTCGATTTTTTCAAAATTTGACGTAACTGAAGTTGTTTCAACGGATTCTCTCGGAACCATTGCCGAAATAAAATAGCGGTCCTCAACGCCGGCCCAAAATAGCCTTCCAACTTTTCCGGCTATGCGATCGTTATGGACTTTGCCGTCCATAAAATAGACCGGATTAAACTGGTTCTGAGGCCCCTTAAGAAAACTAAACATGCTTTTCTTTTCGGAATGAACCACGAGCGGCCATTCTGTGGTTAGTTTTCCGCTTAAAGCCTCTTTGCCGAGGTTTTTTACGCTCCACGAAAGGTTCATGAGATAACTTTTAGGATCGAACTGATATCTTTTTGTGATTTCGATGCTGTTTGATTTCCACAAATAAACGATGTGATTTTCGGATTCTTCGATAATTTTGTATCTTGGTTTTGCGGGAAGCGCTGCAAAAGAAAGCGTCTCTTTAAGAGGAGTTGCTCCAACGGACGCCATATTGACAAAACCGCCGTTTTTCTTAAATTTATTCATCTGCCACGAAATAGGAATTCCGCCGTCGTTTGTAAGAACGACTTTATATAAATCCGATTCAAATAGCGTCTCTTTGACGGGAATCTGGGCCTGAGGATCTTCCCCGCCAGCCAATGGAGCCGCCGAAACTGCTTTGGAAACCTGATTTAAGTCGGGCTTGTTTCCATCAACAGCCGGAGTTTCGCTGGTTGCAACCGCTGCCGGTTTTTGCTGCGGCTTTGGGGCGATATAATTGTACCATAAAATAAACACTGCAACGCTTAATCCCACAGCCAATAACGATTTCATTTCTTGATTCATATTTTATCAACCCCGCCTTCATGCCATGGCCCGCATTTTAGCAGGCGCACAAAAGTTAAATAAAAAGCCTTCCACCATGAAAGGCCGCTAAATGCCGCAATTGCATAATTTGAGCATGAGGGATAAAAACGGCATTCAGCTCCTAAACTCCGGCTCACAGGAGAAATTATTTTCTGATAAAGTCTGAGCGCTAAAATGGATATCTTCTTTGCCATATTTTAATAAGAGCTCCTATTTCTTCTCTTATTTCACTGTTGCTAAGCTCGCCTGCTCCCGTTTTTGCCACTATAACAGCCGATCCTGACGGAAATTTATCTTTATTTAACCTGAAATATTCGCGCAATGCCCTCTTTATTCTATTCCTTACGTGGGCCTTTCCGACTTTAGCGCTTACCGTCAAACCAATTTTTGTTTTTTCGCCTTCTTTGCACTTCAGAAAAAAATTTTTGAAATGAACAGACTTCCTTACTTTAAAAACGGCATCAAACTCTTTTTTTTTAAGAATTCTTTCTTCTTTGGAAAATTTCGGCATTATCTTCCAAGTCCGGCTGCTAAACGGCGGCGGCCCTTTCTTCTCCGCGATGAAACCACCTTTTTGCCTCCCAAACTTTTCATTCTCTTTCTAAAGCCGTGCGTTTTCTTTCTGTGTTTCCTGTGGGGCTGATATGTCCTAAAAGTCTTTGCCATTATATCCTCCTATAACCTATTTATTCGCCCATCTATCCTTATCGGGCCTTACCGGGGAGCGGTAGAGATACGGTAGAAGCTTGGATAAAGTCAAGAATTAAAGTTTGATGCGTTTTGATAAAAAATTCGCTTGCAATGAGTCTATTCTTAAGCTTAGAAGGGCTTAAGTAAAGGACTTATCCACAGCTGTTGATAAGTATGTGAATATCATGAATGAATCCATTTGGTCGGCCGTTAAAGAAAAAATCCGCAGTAAAGTCGGTGAGATAAACTACATTAAGTGGTTCGTCTATACCCGTCTCATAAAAGAAGAGGAAACCTGTGTAACAATCGCCGTGCCGGATAAGTTTTTCCAGGATTGGATTGAAGAATATTATTTGGAAATGGTAGAAGAGGAACTTACAGCCCTCAGAAATACTCCTACTAAAATAGTGTTGCAAATCGACGCTTCGCTAGCGGCAGAAATGGACGATAAAATATCCGAAGAGCCTGTTAGCCCGGTATTGCCCCAAACAAGCGTTAGCGATGCAAAGATTTCTTTAAGCGGCCTTAATCCAAAATATACATTTGACCGTTTCGTGGTTGGTTCCGCCAATCAATTTGCACACGCGGCGGCCAAGGCCGTTTCCGATCTTCCGGCGGGCCATTACAATCCGCTTTTCATATACGGAGGCGTGGGACTGGGGAAAACCCATCTAATTTCCGCAATAGGCATTGAAATTTTGAAAAATTTTCCATCATCGCGCGTCCTTTACGTTACCGCCGAAAGTTTTATGAACGAGGTTATTTTTGGAATCCGCTATGATAAAATGGTCGATTTAAGAAAAAAATATCGCGCTAATTGCGACGTTTTATTAATGGATGATATACAATTTCTGGGCGGCAAGGAACGGACGCAGGAAGAATTTTTTCATACTTTTAACACTCTGTTGGAATTGCAAAAACAGATCGTTGTTACAAGCGATAGATACCCCAAAGATATCATAGATATGGACGACCGGATCCGTTCTCGACTTGAGTGGGGTTTGATCGCAGATATCCAGCCCCCAGATCTAGAAACAAGGATAGCAATTTTAAAGAAAAAAGCTGAAACTTCAAGAATTACGCTTCATGATGATGTTGCAATTTACTTAGCGACAACAATCCGCTCAAATATCAGAGAGTTAGAAGGAGCTCTTATCAGACTATCCGCTTACTCATCGCTTTCCAGTTCGGCTATAACAGTTCAATTCGCCGAGCAGATCCTTTCGCACATAATAAATAAAAATACGTCCATTTGTTCGATAGATTCCATCCAAAAGATGGTTTCCGACCATTTCAAACTCAAAATATCCGATTTAAAATCGACTCGCCGGCTAAAATCCTTTGTCGTTCCGCGGCAGATAGCGATGTATCTGTGCAAAAAACACGCTGGTTCAAGCTTTCCGGAGATAGGCGAGAAGTTTGGCGGCAAAGATCATACAACTGTGATTCATGCCGTTAGAAAAATTGAAGCGTGCATTACAACGACTCCAAAAATAAAAGATGAGATCGAACAGCTGGAAAAAAGGCTGACGATGCCTTGATAAACTTGTGGATAAGGTGAATATAAAAAAGTTGATATCTTAAAAACAATAAGTAAAAACTTTTTTAAACATAAAAAGCTTTTTTTATTAACATGTTCTTAAATGAATTATTGGTTGCAAATAGTAATTAGAAGTGGTTGTGAGTGTTTATTCACATATCCACAGGGCTCTACTACTACTACTATAATTTAATTATTATAATAACAGAGTCCGCCACTAAATCATCGGCGGACATAAGAATGGGGGAATAATGGAAATAAAAATACAAAGAGAAGCGCTGGTAAGGGGATTGTATCTCACGCAGAGCGTTATCGAATATAAATCAACAATGCCGATTCTTTCAAACGCTGTTTTGGAAGCTAAGGGAAAATCCGTAAACTTTACAGCTACCGACCTACAGGTTGGAATCATCGCAAAAGAAACGGCGGAAGTCATAAATCCAGGAAAAGTGCTGGTTCCCGTAAAAAATATTTATGAAATAGCCAAGGAGCTGCAGGGCGAAATGGTAACAATTAAAACTTTATCAAACAACTGGATAGAAGTTGTGTCAGGCAAATCAAAATTTAAGATTATGGGCGCCGCATCGGATGATTTTCCGTCTTTACCGGCATCGGACGGGCAGGAAATTAATTTCGAGGCAAAACTTTTTATAGAAATGATAGATAAAGTTTCTTATGCGATGTCAAATGATGAAACACGGTATGCGTTAAATGGTGTTTATATTGAACAGGTTGGCGCAAATGGAAAACCGGCTTTAAGAATGGCGGCAACTGATGGTCACAGATTGTCTTATACTCAAAGGCCTCTAAAGGGTTCCATTAAACTTCAGAAGGGAGTGATTTTACCTAAAAAAGGAGTGTGGGAGATTGCCAAAATATTAAAAGATATAGAAGGTGATATAAGTTTAAAAATCGGAGAAAAGACATTATCGGTAAGCACAAAAAATGTTACTTTTGTATGCCGTTTGATAGATGGCCAATTTCCGCCATATGAACAGGTTATTCCCAAAGATAATAATAAAGTGGTGTCAATAGACAGGTTGCAATTGGCCCAGTCTTTAAGAAGAGCTTCATTAGTGGCCAATGAAAAGTCAAAAGGAGTTAAGTTGTCGATATCCCCGGGTAATTTAGATATTTCGTCATCTAATCCGGATATTGGAGAGGCGAGGGAAGAGCTTACCTGCGTATATAAAGGAGAAACCTCTGACGTAGGCTTCAATGCCACCTATTTTATTGATATTCTTAGTGTTTTAGAAGATGACAAGGCAATTTTAGAGCTTAAAAACGATACCTCTCCATGCGTAATAAGGTCTGAATTTGATAAGGGGTTTTTATCCGTTGTCATGCCGATGAGAATATAGGCAATATAGGTAAAGTTGGCTTTACATTTATAAGATTCTTTGTTAATTAACCTGCCCCATTATGGCAAAGAAAGAATCCGCTAAAGAATCAAAAGAAACAGAAGCAACTGCGGTTAAAAAAGGGCATACCTACGACGCATCTACCATTAAGGTTTTAGAAGGGTTAGATGCCGTCCGCAAGAGACCTGCAATGTACATTGGTTCCACAGGGGTTGCAGGATTGCATCACCTTGTTTATGAACTGGTAGATAATTCGATCGATGAAGCCCTTGCGGGATATTGCACTAAGATTGATGTCGCCATTCATATCGATAATTCCGTAACCGTTGAAGATAACGGAAGAGGCATTCCGGTCGATATGCACGAAACCGAAAAAGTTTCCGCTGCGGAAGTTGTCATGACCAAGCTTCATGCCGGCGGAAAATTCGAGCACAGCGCCTATAAAGTATCCGGAGGACTTCATGGAGTCGGAGCTTCGGTGGTTAACGCGCTATCGGAATCGCTTAAGCTTGAAGTAAGAAAAGACGGAAAGCTGCACGAGCAGAGCTATAAAAGGGGGACTCCAAATGCGCCGCTGAAGGCCGTCGGCAAATCGGACAGAGTCGGAACTAAAGTCACATTTAAACCGGACAGCACTATTTTTGAAATTACGGAATTTAATTTTGACACGCTCTCCGGAAGATTAAGAGAACTGGCTTTTTTAAATAAGGGAATAATAATAACAATTTCCGATGAGAGGACGGAGAAAAAACACGAGTTCTGCTATGAGGGGGGGATCAAAAGTTTTGTCGAACATTTAAATCAGAAGAAAACGCCGGTTCACAATGAGGTTATATATTTCGAAGCTCTAAAAGACGATGTTACTGTGGAAGTTGCAATGCAGTGGAACGACGGCTACAACGAAAACACGTTCTCATTCGCAAATAATATAAATACGCGCGATGGGGGAACTCATCTCAGCGGTTTCAGGTCGGCGCTGACCCGCGCGGCCAATCAGTTTGCAAACGCATCCGATTTAATGAAGAAGGTTTCCGAACCTCCGCAAGGGGAAGATATCAGAGAAGGGTTGACGGCGGTTATATCGGTAAAACTTCCAAATCCGCAGTTCGAAGGGCAGACCAAGGGAAAACTCGGCAATTCGGAAATTGAAGGAATCGTTAAACAGGTTGTTTACGAAAAACTGCTCGATTATTTTGAAAGAAACGGCGGAGTTGCAAGAAAAGTCCTTTCAAAAGCGATTGATGCCGCGAGAGCAAGGGAAGCATCGCGGAAAGCAAGGGATTTAGTAAGGCGCAAATCCGCCCTCGAATCAGGCACTCTGCCGGGCAAGCTAGCCGATTGCCAGGAAAGAGACCCCGCGCAATGCGAGCTGTACATAGTGGAAGGCGACAGCGCCGGGGGCTGTTTTTCTGGAGATACGAAGGTTGCTTTAACAGATGGCCGCGCCGTTTCTTTTAAGGAACTGTGCAAAGAACATGCAGAAGGTAAAAAGAATTACTGTTATACGTTGGATGATAGGGGAAATTTAAAAATTGCTGAAATATTGAATCCGAGGCTGACCAAAACAGATGCCGAGGTTGTTAAAGTTGCCTTGGATAATGGACAAGAGATCGTCTGTACACCCGATCATTTTTTTAGGACGCCTGATAATAAATATGTTAAGGCAATAGAATTAAAAGATGGAATGTCATTAGCTCCGCTTTATAAAAAAACATCCGAATTGGAGGGGCGAATTACAATTAAAGGTTATGAAATGGTGTTTGACAACGTAAAACACAAATGGATTTTTACCCACCTTTTGGCCGACGAATTTAATCTAGCAAAAGGAGTTTATAAAAAAGAGGATGGCGAACATAAACACCACAGAGACTTCAATAAGTTGAATAATAATCCTGATAATCTTGTTAGAATGACTAAAGACGCTCATTTAAAGCTTCATTCAGACATAGCAGAAAAGACAATTAGAAGACCGGACTCAATTGTAAAAAGCAAGCTGGCGAAACAAACGCCGCAATATAGAAAAAGAATGAGCGAGAAGATGCTAACAATGTCGGAAGAATTAAGATGTCGTTCAAAAAAACAGTGGGAAAATGAGGCCTATAAAGAATACATGAAACAGAAGTATCTGGCGTTTTATCATGGAAATGAAGAATACAGAAAAGCTTCTCTGGAGCGTTTAAATAAGGAACAACAGGAATATTGGAGCAATCCTAAAAATAGGAAAAAACAGGCCGAAAAAGTAAGCCAATTTTTCAAGGATCATCCCGAACGAAAGATGATTTTATCGGAGGCTGCAAAAGAACAATGGAACGACGAGAGCTTGAAAAAATGGAGAGCAGAAACGACGAGCAAACAATGGACCGATGACTTCAGGTCTAATAGAAAAAAAGCTTATAGCAAAACATACTATAAGCATACTATTTTGTTTGCAAAGAAAGTGTTAGACGAATACGGAAATTTGGATAGTTATGAAATATTAAGAAAGAAAAAGAGAAATAATAATCTGCTGAAAATTTCGACTTTTGCGGACCGTTTCTTTGAAAGCAACTTTAATGCAATGATTGATAGCATCATGAATTATAACCATAAAGTTGTAAAAGTTGAAAGGCTGGAACGAAGAGAGGATGTTTATGATCTCGAAGTTGCAGAGACCCACAATTTTGCCTTAGCAAGCGGAGTTTTTGTTCATAATTCGGCCAAACAGGGTCGTGACAGGAGAAATCAAGCTATTCTACCGCTTAAGGGAAAAATTTTAAATGTTGAGAAGGCGCGGTTTGATAAAATGCTCTCCAATGAAGAGATAAGAACGATGATTACGGCTCTTGGCGTCGGAATCGGAGACCAAACGGAAGAAAAGGCAAGGGATATAGCCCGGCGAGGCTGGAAGAATTCAAAAAGGGGATCCGGTTTTGCCTCACGCACCTGAACGAAGGCGACGTGTTCAATATCGTCGCCTTCAAGGACGAGACGGTGTTTTTCTCCGGCGAGCCCCTGGCCGCCTCGCCGGAAACCGTCGCCGGCGCGGAGCGTTTTGTCGCGGGCCTGGCGTCCACCAAAC
The DNA here is from genome assembly GCA_016180865.1 of Deltaproteobacteria bacterium. GTDB lineage: Bacteria > UBA10199 > UBA10199 > 1-14-0-20-49-13 > JACPAJ01. The sequence goes on along the minus strand of JACPAJ010000097.1, from coordinate 1,777 downwards.
GCACCGACATGCACACCGCGCTCCGCAAGATCGTCGAGACGCCGCTTCACCACGAGCCCTCCAACATCCTTCTTTTGTCCGACGGGCGCCCCACGTCCGGGATCGTCGACGCGCGCGAGTTTCTGGCGTCGCTCACTCGCCTCAACGGCAAGACGCGGCCGATTTTCGTATACAGCGGCGGCGCGAAGGTGAATCGCTATCTCCTGGATTTTATCGCCTACCAGAACCGCGGCTGGTCGCAGTTTACCAAGCGCGGCTCCGAGATCGCGACGGGGCTGGCGGACTTTTACCGGAAGATCAAAGACCCGATATTCCTGCACCTAAGATACCGATTCAACCGTCTCGACGAATCCGGGATCTATCCGAAATCGCTCCCGGATTTCTACAAAAACACCGAATTCACGCTGTACGGAACCTATCGGACCGAGAACGAGTTTTCCATGCAGCTTCTGGGGGACATCGAGGGGGAAACCAAGGAGCTTGTTTTCACGCGCTCGCTGGACGACGCGCCGAAGGGAGGTCCGGACATCATGAAGGGCTGGGCGTTCAACAAAATCTACCACCTCATCGACCAAGTCACCCGGGAGGGAAACCGGCCCGAGCTTTTGAAAGCCATCGAGGACTTGAGCCGGAAATACGGCATCCAAACGCCTTACTCTCCCGAATTACAAAGGCTGGATTGATACAGTTCGGAGTAGAGAGTTCGGAGTTCGGAGACAGTTTTTGAGTTGTGTAGTTCGGAGATGTTTTTCTCCGCGTGTTTTTCTCCGAACTTAAAAACTCTTTACTGTCTCCGAACTCCGAACTCCCTACTCCGAACTTCTGATATAATAGCGCTCATGAGTGACAGGCCTCTGAAAATCCTTCAGTTAACTACACACTTAAACACAGGTGGTATAACAACTTACGTTTCAGAGTTGGGGGCGGAGCTTCTCCGGCGCGGGCATGCGGTGGCGGTGCTTTCGGCGGGAGGCGAGCGCGAAGAGGTCCTGCGAGACAAAGGGTTGGGGATCCATTCTTTTCCAATTCGCACCAAAAATATTTTAAGCCCCAGGCTTTTTTTCGCTTTGCCCCGGATCGTGGGCCTGGTGAGGCGCGAGCGGTTCGATCTTTTGCACGCGCACAGCCGGGTGACGCAGGTGTTGGCCGCGCTTGTTTCTTTTTTTACCGGGGTCCCGTTCATCAGCACCGCGCACGGGTTTTACAGGCGCCGCCTCGGCCGCAGGCTTTTCCCCGCGTGGGGGAGACGGGTCGTCGCGGTCAGTCCGCTCGTCGCCGAGGAACTGGAAAAGACGCACAAGGTCGCGCGATCGCGCATCCGCGTGATTTTCAACGCGATGGACACCGCCGCGTACCGGAAAAGAGTGCTCTCGCACAATCCGTCCGAGATCCGCCGCCGGCTCGGAATCTCCGAGAGCGCTTTCGTGATCGGGTCGGTGTCGAGGCTTGTCCGGGACAAGGGCCATGAGTATCTGGTCGAGGCGGTCGCGCGCCTCAGGAAAAAGCACGAGGACATTTTTCTACTCGTCGCCGGCGACGGCCGCGAAAGGAAGAGTCTCGAAAAGCTCGTCCGCCGCCGCGGCCTGGCCGGACGGAGCGTCTGGATCCCCTCGACTCCCGACACCTCGGGGCTCCTCTCGGTGATGGACGTGTTCGCGCACCCGGCCACTTACCGCGAGGGTTTTGGCCTGGCGATGCTCGAAGCGACGGTCGCGAAGGTCCCGGTGATCGCGACGAACATCTGGGCGATCAACTCGATCATCCGCAATCACGTGAA
>JACPAJ010000012.1 GCA_016180865.1 Deltaproteobacteria bacterium | reverse complement strand
CCTAGCACGTGCTAGGAATTGCTCCGTCTGACTTTGCTCCGTCATGGGTGGTTATAAAAATCATTGTTAATCGGCGGCCTTTTTGGTTATAATCCTCCGCATGCTGGTTTTTCGCACAATCGTTATCGGCACAATTTTACTCTTCATTGCCCTCGTCGCGGGCCCGTATTTTGCGGTCCAGTTCGATTTTATCGCCAAGCCGCTTCCTTTGGGATTTTTTCGCTATTTTGGCGTTGTGTTAATGGTTTTCGGCGCGCCGCTTGCGGCTGGGTCCACATATCTTCTGCTTGTCCCCGGCAAAGACCGGCCCGTTCCTTATGATTCCCCGGAAGGATTAAGCGTTGCCGGCCCTTATAAATATATCCGCAATCCTTTTATGCTCGGCTGGATTCTTGTGCTCTGGGGAGAAGTTGTATTTTTTAGATCGGTGCCTCTTCTTATATATGCGGTGATTCTAACGCTATCCGTTCATTTTTGGGTGTTCGCCTATGAAGAGCCTACGCTCGAAAATCGCTATGGCGAGGAATATCGCAGGTACAAGGCCTCAACGCCAAGATGGATTCCTAATTGGCGGCGTGGCTTATCATCTCCCGCAAAATAGAAATCGCTTCCATCCACTCTTTTGATCCGGCCAATAGTTCTTCGGCTTTATCAAGCACTCCGCTGGCCTGTTCAAACTGCCCCTGTGCATACTTGGTTTTGGCCAGATAATAATACGCGATGCCGTTTGCGGGATCGATATTTATAGCTTCCTGAAAAGAACGTTCCGCCGCTTCAAAATTTTCCTGCGCAAATTCGCGCCGCCCGTCTTCCAGCAGTGTAGACGAAGCCTTCGCTTTTGGCGTTGCCGCTAAAGTTATCGGCTTTGATTCCGTTCTTATGATTTCTTTTCTGGCACCGGTTTCCGGCGCGCGTTCGTGTTCTACTTTGGCGGGGGCAGGTTTTTTATGGGTTGATCGCTTATGCATTGCGCCCATCATGCAGGAGGAGAAAAACAGCAAGACGCACGTCGTTGCGCATGCTATTTTCCAAAAATTCTTTTCAACACTCCCGGCGCGGGATGAAGTTCGCATGGTTCGTTCGGCTCCGTATCCTCAATAAACGGCTCAAAAGAAGTTTCCGGACAGTTTTTTGTGGCAAGCTGTCCGCTCTTTGGATCGATTTTTACCAGAATTACGTCTTTAGGAGAAGCAAAATCTTCCTGCTGGTTTCCCGCATAACTTTTCATGAAATTTGTCCAGATTGGAAGCGCCGCGCGCGAGCCGCTCATGTTTGTTATAGCATTGTCATCATAGCCGACCCATGTAAGCGTTACAAGCGATGGCGTAAAGCCCGCAAACCATGCGTCGCGGTAATCGCTTGTGGTGCCGGTTTTGCCGGCGGCTATTCCTTTAAACCCCATCGAACGCGCTGCCGCTCCGGTTCCGCGGTCCAGAACGCCCTTTAAAACATTTGTCGTAAGATAAACCGGTCCGGCATCAAAAACTCGCTTCATTTCAATCGAACGCTTTTCCAGCACTTGGCCGTCTTTATCGGCTATGTTGATGATGGAAATAGGCTCCGCTCTGATTCCGCCGTTTGGAAAAACGGTGTAAGCGGCCGCAAGCTCCAGAGGCGTTACTTCAAACGCTCCGAGCGCAATTGAAGGAACGGCTAAAAGGTCGCTGGTGATTCCAATGTCGCGGGCTGTTTCCACTATATTATCAAGGCCAGCCTCTATTGCAAGCTTTGCGGTGGCTATATTGTAACTTTCTTCAAGCGCTTTCCTTAGAGTGACTTTGCCGTGCTCTTTTTTATCGTAATTCGAAGGAGACCAGTCTTCACCGCCGGCGCGGACTTTAAACGACGTATCATCAATAAAAGATGAAGGGGCGAAAGGCTTTTTGCTTCTTTTGGGATCGAAAGCCGTCAGATAAGTAAAAGGTTTAAATGATGAGCCGCTCTGCCGGTGCGATAATGTAATATGGTTGTACTGGCTCGTTTCAAAATCACGCCCTCCTACAAGCGCGCGAATGAAGCCTGTTTGCGGCTGGATGCTGATCAACGCTCCCTGCAAAGGGTCTTTGTGGTCTTTGGGCAGAGACGCCGCATATGTCGTTTCAATCTTTTTTAATCCGTCCGATACGGCCGCTTCTGCCGCAATCTGCGCCGTCATATCGAGCGTTGTAAAAATACGAAGGCCCTCGCTGGTCAGAATTTCCGGCGTATATAAAGTTCCGATCTGCTCTTTGACAAAATCGATAAAGTAGGGAGCTTTAACAACCTGCAGAGGCCGCTCGGGCGTAACGATATTTTCGCCCTTTGCGTCTGCAAGTTCCCTTGCGGAAATAAGCTCTTCATCGTACATTTTATCGAGGATGAAATCACGGCGGGCGCGGGACTTTTCTTTGTTTTTGAAAGGCGAGTATTCGGATGGCGACTTTATTAGTCCCGCTAATAGCGCCGCCTCGCCGAGCGCCAGCTGATCTATGTTTTTTGCGAAATATAAACGCGCCGCTTCTCCAACTCCCATTACGGATGACCGGCCGCGCTGTCCAAGGTAGATTTCATTAAGATATGCTTCAAGAATTTCAGCTTTTGAGTGACGATGCTCCAAAATCATTGCAAGAAGCGCTTCATTTATCTTGCGCGTGATTGTCTTTTTATTATGGAGGAAATAATTTTTTACAAGCTGCTGCGTCAAAGTCGAGCCGCCCTGAACGATTTTCATTGCAAAGAGGTCTTTTACCGCTGCGCGCATGATGCCTATCGGGTCGACCCCTTTATGGCGGAAGAATCTCTCATCCTCGATTAATATAACCGCCTCAATAAGATGCTCCGGCACATCTTTGAGGGTTACAAGCGTCCTATCTTCCATCTCATCCGAAAAAACCGGTGCTACAAGTTCGGGCTCCAGTTTTACCGTTGATAGCTCTTCGCCCGTAGCGAGATTTGTAATTTTTGCAACGATATTTTTCGAAAGATCCAGCCTGATAGGGAAACCGGTGAATTTTTCTGCGGGATAGTCAAAATCATGCAGATGTATTTCAAGACCCGTTTTTGTAAAAGCATAATCTCCCGGCCCGGTGATTTTCAGGCCCATATCGCGGTATCCAAGGCGGTTTAGCTTTGCTTTAATATTTTTATTTGCGAGATCAATCCCCGGATAGAGATATTCCGCGTCCGAATAAACTTTGGAAGGGACTTTCCATTTTTGCGATTGTTCAAAGCGCAGTTCTATGGAGCGAGTAAGGTGGTGTAAATACCAGCTTCCAAAAAGGATAAATGCCATGCTCAAAAAGGCAATGGTCTTTAGCCACCGCCACAGCCGGCGGAGACCGGATTTTTTTGACATGAAGCTGTTTATAACAAAGCATTCAGAAAAATGGAAGCAAAACCCAAAGGTGCCATTAAAAAGTCATATTCCCAGAGTAAACGGCGGTGGAAGCCCGTCCGTTAATCTGTTGGCAAAAGGCATAAGCACATTTTCAAAGACTTCCTTGGCGTTGACCTTGCCGGGATGTCGTTTGTGCATATAAACAAGGTAAATAACAACAGCATGTATGGCATTTATTGCTTTTATGCGCGGATAATCAGTTGTTGTTTTCATTGCATCAATAGTCGAAAACACTGTCTTTTCGAATTTATTTTCATCTTGCGGCAGTCGGATTTCCACGGGTTTAAGGTCTAAAGTCCCGTCGGGTTTTTTGCTGGCGCCCATTATATCAAGAATGGGCAGGTTTCCTTCACGACGTATCATATCGAATCGGCCGCCGGGTATAGTAACTGTGTTAAATGCAGGGCCAACCCAAGATAAAACGGATTCACTTTCGGCATAGCGTTCGCCGAATGTTTTCATATCAATTTCAGGAAGCTTTTTTCCGCGTTGGAGTCGAGTTAGCATATCTTCTATAACTGATATATAATCACTTCTAATATCCAACAGATCTAAGAAATCCTCTTCGGTAAGCTTTAGCCCTGCGACTGTTTCCATTCTTTCAAGGACCAGCTTCCAACCCGGCATATAAACTTCTCTGTTCTTTTTATGCAATTCATCATAACGGGTTTTTCCATTTTTCAATCTGTCATAAAATGTGTCTGTAAAATGTGCCTCAGCCTCTTTTAACTTCAATGCCATAGATCTTTTTTCCATGTCCTGCCAAGCATGTACGATTTCATGATTAACAACTGTAGCTGGTATGTCCCCACTTTTTGAATCTGGTTCGAAAAAATCGGTTCTAAACAATTTATTAGAATAAAATATGGCATTTACACTTACATCATATAAAGCGCTTCTCTGTTTTTCTGCCGCCTCGTTGCCATCATAAACTGAAACAACATTTCCATCAATTATGCTTGGTTTTACGGATAACGGCCCCATTATAACTGGGGGCATTCCTGACAACTGGTCATTGGTGAAGTTGGCGCGCAATAAGTGTTCATAATCATTAATGGCGATTAAAGAAAGAATTTGGCATGCCAAATCTATTAATATTAACGGTCGTTCATAAAAAAGACCCGGTTGTTCCTGGATGGGCGAAAACCCTTTGGCGTTTTTATTTTTAAGATTTTCAAACGCAGTTGCAACTTCGCCTATAGAGCCTTGTTGACTAAGAGCCATCGACAACGCTTTCATAAAATGGCTATAGTCTTCTTCGGTTGGATTTTGAGATGCGGTTAATTGTTCAGTGTTCCTTGCAATCTTTATTAAAGAATCAATCTCTTCAAAAGTTAGTCCTTTGTTTCTAAAATAGAGCTCACAATTCTGCTCTTCACTCCCTTCGGCCTGAGCAAGCCTGCCAAAAAACATGCCAAGATATGGATTTTTTTGTATATCTTCAATTTTAACTGTGGCAGGGAGATGTGTGTTAATAAAAAGGCTGTATGAATTCTTTTCTTCAGGGGCCAGAAATTGGCTTATAAATTTTTTGGCATCAATATCTTCAACGAAAAAAAATGTTTCGTCTTGCTCTATAGAAAGTTCCACAGCAGTTGGAAATCCGTCCTCTATGTCATTACTCGATAGTTGACTGTAAAGCAAAAATGCCTCTTCTGAAGATAGAATTATTTCTTTATACATGGCAACTCCTTATTGTTTTTTGATCATGTTTCATGTATCGGCATAATAGTGAATAAGTTGCTAAGAAAAAAGAGCAACCTTTTAGAGTTTAAGCCGATAAGAGATCAACATGGCCATAGGAACAGAAATATTAAGATATATTGCAAGGCCTCTTTTCAGGGATGCTCATGATTTTTGGGCGGAGCAATATGCTGATTTAAAAGCGGATTTTGAATCTACCGGGTATTACAGGACTACCGCCGATTATTGGGCTACCCATACGCTTGCTCAAGGAGGGCTTGAGGCGATAGGGGAGATAGATAAATTTGTCCAAACCGGCATCTTAAAAGATATTCATGATCCGTCTCTTGCCGCCAAGGCCGGCATCGGCATGGCGTTTTTGAAATTTTTTGGAGCATCGTCTCTTGGTATCGCGGATAATGAGCTAAAAATTATAAATGAGATTCCAAGGGGGCCCGCTGCTGTCGTTTACCGGACGGGTGAAATTGGATGCGAAATTGCGACCGGTGTTTATAACAGTGGTATTTTCGTATTTTCACAAATAGCGGGGTTGGTAGATGGCGAGATGGCAAGATGGCCGGATGGGAAGGATGTATATCAAGCTTCCAAAGAATTCACTGAAACCGGCATAATGGCGTCGGCAATAATCTTCGGCGCTTTAAGCCTTGTTTCCGGAGCCGGTGAATTAGCTTCCGGCACATTTTCTTCCGGCGGAGGACCGGTTGTAACAGTTTCTCGCGGCGGAGTTGCGACCGCTGCAATCGCGGGTTCTGAAACTGCAGCATTGGCCGGAGGAGAGGCAATTGCTGCCGGCGCCGGTTTATTGATGGTGGTTAAAACTCCACCAGAAAAATTGGGCGAACGCGGAAGGGGGGAGAAATATTTGCCGCCAAAAGGGAAAGAATATTATGACCTTTTTGATCTGATCGTTTTGTTAAAACACTTCAATGGTTGCAGGACAGATGTGGCAAGGTGGATCGGAAAAACACTAAGTTCAATTACGCAACGGATAAAAAGAGCTCCGGAAAGCAGTCCAATTAAAAGATTTACCAATATAAAAGGTTCTAACAAAGGGAGAGGAGACCGCTTCAAACTTCAGTTTAGTCCGGAGCAAATAACTGCGATTGAAAAAGCTCTGCGCGCGAATAAAGGTAATGTGGCAGCCGTCGCGAGAGACGTTCAAATGCTTATGCATAGAGTGCAGATAGCTATTTCCAGAAACCCGAACCTTAAAAGAATATTAAATGAGGAAAGAGCCGCGGTAAGGAGCTCTAGGGCAGAGGCTGCGGCGCAAAAAGCGGCGGCCAAAGCTATGAAGCCAAAAAGAGGGCGTGGCCGGCCTAAGCTTGAGTTTAGTCCTGAGCAAATAACGGCGATTGAAAACGCTCTGCGCGCGAATAAAGGCGATGTGGTAGCTGCAGCAAGAGACGTTAAAATGTCTCCATATTATGTTAAAAGGGCTATTTCCGAATATCCGGAATTAGAAATTGCTAGAGATGAAGCAATTACCGCGGTCCAGCAAGCTAAAGCCCTACAAAAAGATGATGATCTTTCAGCAGCACCGTAAAAACGGTTTGCAAATTTTAGGCACAGTGTTATAGATGATAAATGGAACCGAAACTTGTTAGAGGCTTGGGTTTTATCGATTCAACCAGCATTGTAATCGGAACAATTATTGGGACCGGTATTTTTCTGAAGACACCCATCATGGCTCAAACTGTGGGGTCTCCCTTTTATGTTCTCTTGGCGTGGCTGGTTGCCGGCCTTCTTTCATGCGCTGGGGCGCTTGCCTATGCGGAACTTGGAGGGATGTTCCATCAAACCGGCGGAGAATACATCTACTTAAAAGAGGCGTATGGACGGCTCCCGTCATTTTTATACGGCTGGCAGCGTTTCTGGATTGGGTCTCCCGGCACTATCGCCGCCTATTCCGTTGGCGCCGCCACATTTCTTGGCGCTACTTTTTCTCTGGAGTTTATTGGAGGTAAGACAGGGCTTGCCATATCTTTTATAATATTCTTCTCTTTATTAAACTGCCTTGCCATTACATTTGGCGGCAAGGTTCAATCATTTCTGACCTTTTTAAAGATTTTTTTAATCGTTGCGATAATATTTGGAATATTTTTCGCTTCGCAATCTGCAGATTGGCTGCATTTGAATGCCCCCGCAGGCGGCGGCCGGTGGCCCGGCTTTTCGGCATTTGGAGTGGCAATGCTCGCCGCGCTGTGGGCTTACGATGGCTGGAACAATCTTCCGATGGTCTCCGGAGAGATCAAGAACCCACAAAGAAACATTCCCTTATCTCTGATCATCGGGATTTTTTCCATCCTGCTTATTTACATGATGGCCAATCTTGTTTATTTTTACGCGCTCCCGTTTGCAGAGGTTTTGAGCGCAAATTCTACGGCTTATCCCGATGCCCTTCCTGTTGCGACTTCGGCCGCCCAAACATTTTTAGGGCCGGTTGGCATTACGGTGTTATCCGTTGTCTTTGCAATTTCGGCCCTTGGAGCCATGAACGGCTCCATTTTGACCAGCGCTCGCGTGCCGTTTGCCATGGCGGAAGATTCTCTTTTCCCCCAAAAACTTTCCAATGTTAACTCAAAAACAAGGGTGCCTGTTTTGGCGGTTTTGGTTCAAGGGGTTTGGTCCTGCTTGCTGGCCATGTCGGGAACTTTCGACCAGCTTACCGACTATGTTGTATTTGCGTCATGGATATTCTATGCCGCCGCAACCGGCGCCATCATTCTTTTTAGAAGGAGGCTTCCGAATATCCCTAGGCCATATAAAACGCTTGGCTATCCTTGGGTGCCCGTTATCTTTATGATCGCTTCGGTATTTTTATTGATTAACACTCTCTATACAAGCCCACAACAATCAGGAATAGGCCTGATGATTATCTTAGCCGGCCTTCCGGTCTATTTTTATTTTCACCGGTCGCGGAGCAAATAGAATCACCCTGGCGTCCAGCGCAAATCCGCCTCCTCCTTTGTGCAGCACATAAAACGGATTGATGTCTATCTCTTTTATCTCCGGAAAATCGGCGATTAGGCGGGCGAGTTTTGAAATGGCGGCTTCCGCTGCTTTTATGTCGTAGGGTTTATCTCCTCTGGCCCCTTGGAGTATTGCGTAGCCTTTCAGCTCGGAGAGCATTTTGGCCGGCTCGTCTTTATCAATCGGCACAACACGGATAGTTGTATCTTTAAATATCTCCACAAATATGCCGCCAAGTCCCGCCAAAACAACCGGCCCGAAATTGGGATCCTGTTTTGCGCCAAGTATCAGCTCCCAGCCCTTTTTGAGCATCGGCTGAATGATGACCTCACGATTGTCATTCCCGCGCAGGCGGGAATCTCGAGTAAGCGCTCTGGATCCCTGCTTTCGCAGGGATGACGGAGTTTGAAACAGAGTTTTCATCATCGCTTTATGCTCTTCCCGCAGCTGCGATTCATTTTTAATATTCAATTTTACGCCGCCGACATCTGTTTTATGGGAAATTTTTTGGGACGATATTTTCATCACCACAGGATAGCCGATTTTTGCCGCAGCACGCACGGCTTCGTCAGCATTTTTCGCCTGTATAGTTTTAACAATCGGAATTCCATAGGCCTTGAAGATTTCCATGCCTTCTTGAAAGGAAGGATTTCTTTTCTGGCTAAGGCATGTGCGGAGGATTTTGGCAGTTTTGTCATTGCGAGGCCGCGAAGCGGCCGTGGCAATCCCCTGCGTGCAATTGTTTGCAGGAGATTGCTTCGTCACTTCGCTCCTCGCAATGACAGAAGACCTTTTCAAATAAAAATCCCTCGACAATGCGAGAGCGCGGACGACGGCGGATGGAACATTGAACAGCGGATAATCGAGCTCTTTCCGTAGGCGCGAAAATTCGTCTTCATCCGTTGCTATGCATATTCCAACCGGTTTGTCGTATTTATATGAAAGATCTTTTATTTTATTGAAGAGAACGCGCGAAGGCGTCCCTTCGGTTTCGCTGAAATAGGCGTGCATGAAAACAACGCCGTCGATATTCGGCTGCTTCAGCGTCTTTTCGATTATTTCGGCGTAAACGCCGTAGTCGAAAAGGTCGCCGATATCTATCGGGTTTGTGAGGCGGATGACTTTGGCGCGCAGATGTTTTTCTATATCATGCAGGAAATTTTTATTCAGCGCGGCGAGCTCAAAGCCCTCCTGCTCGCTCACATCGGCCGCGATAATCGCGTGGCCGCCGCTTCTGGAAATAATGGCGAGCTTATTGCCCCGCATTTTGGGGAGCGGCATGATTTTTAAATAATTCACAAGCGTTTCGCGGTCCAGAATTCTTGCTATTCCGCTCTGCTTCAGCGCAGCGTCCACAACCTTGTCGTCGGATGAAAGGGCCGCCGTGTGGGATTCAGCGATCGATTTGGCGTGGCTGCCGGTATTCGCCTTTTGCACGAGGACCGGTTTTGGCGACCGTTTTGCAATCTCCAAAAGTTTTCGGCCGTTGCTTATTCCTTCAAGGTATATGCAAATGATTTTCGTTTCCGGATCGTCGATCAGGTATTCCAGAAGATCGTTTTCGTTCACATTCAGCTTGTTGCCGATGCTGGCAAATTTGGAGATGCCTAAATTTTCGCTCGCAAGCGTTGTTATGTAGCTGAATCCAACGCCGCCGCTCTGGCTGACGATCGATATTCCGTCCCTTTTGAAAGTGTTTTTAAAAGAGACGAACGAAGTTGCAAGGCCGCTTGCGAGATCCATTGTGCCGATGCAGTTCGGGCCGATGAATCTGATGTTGTATTTTTTTGCGATTTTCAGGATTGTTTTTTCGAGCTCTTTCCCTTTTTCGCCGAATTCGCCGAAACCAGCCGATTCTATGACAATGTTATGGATATTTTTCTTTCCGCATTCTTCCATAAGCTGCGGAATCGCGGCCGCGGGCGTTAATATTACCGCGAGGTCGATTTTATCTTCGATCTCCAGCACCGAACGGTAAATTTTGCGGCTAAAAAGCGTTCCTTCGGTTTTGCCGACCTGATAAATTATCCCTTTGAATCCGAATTCAATCAGATTGCCGACGATATTTTTGGCCATATTCGCCGGCGATTCCGAAACGCCGATTACGGCAACGCTTTTGGGATTAAAGAAATTTTCCATAGATATAGCTGCTACCAGATTCAGGCCGGTTTTCAATTGGAAAGTTATTAATATTAGCAACTTACGGTATACAACCAGCCGATAATAATAATAAGCTATGACTACGTATATCAGAGAGATACTGAAAAGCTTCCAACCGGTTGATTCTAATGAGGATTTTAGGATTGATGAGGCGGAGCTCCAGCATGCCGATGGGAAATCGGATATTTCTTTGGCGGATGCGAACGGGGATAAAATTATTACGCTTGAAGAATATCTTAGCTTCAAAAACTCTCCTTTGGAAGAGCGTGCTGTTTCAAAGATATTTTCCAAAAATCTACTTAGCAGGTTCAATGCAGAGCTGGAAAAGTGTTCTATCGCCGACCCTTATGAAAAACTTTTTCTCCTTTCAGGGTTTATCGTTAATAGGGAGGAGTCGAATTATGATGAGGGGATAAAAAACTATCTGAAGCCGATAGCTGAACGGGTTCCGGAGTTTGGTCTTATCGGCCTCTCTGAATCTCAAATCGTTGATGGAGCGGGTTATTATGCATACCGTGCTGGTGAAGGAGGAATGATAACCAAGGCTTATGAAGCTCTTGGCAAATTGAAGTTTAATTCCGAAGACGAAAAGAAAGGATTCTTAAAATCGATAATCGTCGAAGGCCCTTTTTCTGTGACCGTATTAGCCGGGCATTTGCAAGGCGCCATCGGCGCATATTCCGGTTTGGGGCTGACCGATGCCGAAATAAAAGAGATAATCAAAAGAGATCCTTTTGCTTTGAAATATGCGGAAGACATGATTTCTATAAATGCCGGGCTAAAGCTTTTCGACAGTTTTGAATTAGCTTCATTTGTAAGAGCTGCACTGGAGGAAAAAAGAGAGCATCTTAACGGCCTTTGCATATTCGATGGCAGGTTAGAATCAGCAGTCAGATATTTAAGAGAGAGGGGTGTTGGAGAAGAAGATATCAAGATAATAATAAAATCCGCCTCGCGATATTTTGCGGCCGGTCAAATAATAGATTCAATCCCAAAGGTTGCGGAGGGATTGATGCTGGCCGAACTGGATCCCGTTGCGGATTTAAAAAAATATTTAGCAGCAGGGGATGTTGGCGATTCTTACGCTGGTTTTCCATTTTCGACGTTTGCTGATAATGTAAAATGGCTGAAAAATATTTCCAAAGATAAAGAACAACTTCGAAGAATTATTAAAGTGTGTTTTTTCAGTGGGAAAAATTTTAATGTTATACCGAGAGCGTTTGAAGTGGCAGAAGGTATTGTTCCTGAAGATAAGAGACTTTGCTGGGCTGTGCAAGCGTCATCTTATAAATATGATTTCTCCGAAGGAGAGCTAAAAGAACTTTTTGGCCAATTAAAAGAAATGAATGTTTCTTCTGAAGCAAAAGAGAGATTCGCCGACATTATTTCGCTCGGGTTTCCAAGCCTTCGCTCGATTAACTCCTGCATCAAGAGAATGAGAGATTATAAAATCAAGGATGATCTTATCATTGATACCGTGAACGGTTTTATGGGGGTTTACGGCAGAAACAAGTCGTATTATTTGGAAGATTTAATGAGTTTTGCGTCAAGACTTGATGTTTACCAAAACGGGGATGAAATGGGCATGTTTTTGGATATTATGTATTTTAATAAATGTTATCTGTCAAAAGCGATGTCAGGTTTTAAATTGCTTGATGATAATAAGCTAGCGCTGTTGAAAAACGATCCGCTTTGGCCGGAGGTTGTTAATAAATTCAGATATTACCGCATAGTTGAATTATTCGGGTATGCTTATAATTCCGGATTTTTCGACGGGAAAATAACTTTGGCGGAAGCAGCAGCCGATTGCGAATGGCTGGATGATAAAAAAGTATCTCACTGGAGCAGATACAATAAAGATATCGTAAAAAAGATAAAAAATCCTGTGTATGATCAACCTCGTGCTTTCGTTTCTTTGCCCGGACACGATCATAACGGCGCATTTGCGGCGCAAGGCGTCGATAAAATTATTGAAAAATATAACTTGGAGATTGCCGAGCCATACAGTGAAACGGAGTTATATGAAGCCTTGGCGAAAGAAGACGATAATTCGGTAGATGCTCTTGTTCTTGGAGGGCATGGCTCTGCAAAAGATTTTGCGCTCAGCGAAAGTTATGATAATGAGCTCTCGAAAATTGACGTGAGCGATGAAGAAATCAAGACGTACTTAAATAAGGTGAAAGACGGAGGAAGAATTATACTTCTGGGCTGCAGCACAGGCCATGAGCTTGCAGATAAGATCCGGCAATGGTGCGATGAAATCGGGAAAAAGGCGGAAGTAATTGCGCCTCCAGTCGACGTCGCCAGCGAATTATATATAGAAGACGATGGCAGGATAAACGTTAACTATTCTTCCAATGGTTCCAAAGTCGAAGGCGCGCATTTCCTAAGCACAGGAGCAAATCAGGAGCCCCTCCGTTCACCCCCTTCAGGAGCAAACGGAGAGGGAGGGATTTGAACCCCCGGTACATTTCTGCACACCGGTTTTCAAGACCGGCACCATCAACCACTCGGTCACCTCTCCAAGGAAAAATTAATATGTTCGCCATTCCACAACTTCTCCGTCGTTCCATGAATATCCGCCATATAAATCGAAAAATTTAGCGCATTCACCATATTCCTTATTCATTTCATTCAAAGCACAATCTTCAGCGCCATTTGTGCATATTGGTTTACAATATTTGTCACATTCTGATTTGTCTTTGCATGTTTTGCCTGTATCCGTTGCAGGTAATTCACAATATGATTGGGTAATTTTGGATGGAAGGCTTTTTTCGATTCCTTTTTCGGTATTGGCGTTATGCCAAACTCCTTCTTCCTTATTGCAATCAGATTCATTAGTTGGGGCACTAATACAGCTCTCTGCCTTTTCATCCCACCTGCCATAATTGCTAATGCAAGATGACTTAGCCAAACTCAGGTTATCCTTACCTGTTATATTTTCAGATTGACTGCATCCTGCAAGCACTGCAAATAACATCACCACCAAAATCAGGGTTCTATGATCCATAATAATTTCCTCTTAGAGACGGGCAAACTAAATCCGGCTTAAATATAACCAGTTACACAAGTTTGTCCAGCGATAAAACGATTGAAGTTTTCTACACATTTATTACCGTGTCGAAATCATGCACGGGCTTTTTTGTTGTTACTATAATCGGTATCTGCAAATTAGTTGCGATGTTTTTAAGGGATTTGACAGGAATAGATTTGTTATGAGCTTTCACCATTATTAGCCCCAGTTTTATTTTAGCCTTACTGGTAGAATCTGACATTTCTCGTTCAGATGAAATATTGTCTTTGATATAGATTGGAGACGTAGATAGCTTGTCAGCGGCATTATCTAGTTTAGGCCAATCATTAGATGCTATTCTACCTCCTGTAATTTTATTTAGACCGACTTTAGAACCAATACTTAGCATCTGTTTAACTAGCTTTTCCTTATTTTTCTCCAGCGAAAATATCCCACAGTTTACTTTATCCTGTAAAGCTACCTTCGTAATCACTTTCAAGGCGGTTTCTTTATTTGATGCCCCCGCTAAAGCTATGACATCTCCACATTTCAAGCCACCGGTGGCTTTATCTATTGTTTTGTGGCCTGTTAATAAAGGTTTTGTTATTGGTAGCGATTTTTTCTGATTGCCCAAGTAGGATTTTATTCGGTCAACTTCGCTAAGCAAGTCCATTCTCAAACGGGTTAAATTTGATATAAACTCATCACCTGTTTTGAATAGCATTTCTTCATTAAATGTAGTGGTAGTACCGATAGGCATTGATTCTTCCCAATTGTTCCACTTTCCAGTAAGTGCAAGATGGAGAGCCATATCAAATAGTTTATCGCTCATCTGTTTCAAATCGCCTGTAGCAGTCTCAAGCTTTTTAAGATAATCGGTGTTATTGTTCTTTTGATTCATATATTCTCCGTTTTAGACATCCACTTTATCCAGTTGCGATAAAACTTCTTTGACGACAAACCTGTAATCATTTTAAATGCCTGATTAAAAGTTGAAGTATTCATAAGACTCAAAATCTCATTAAACTGGGATACCGAATAGTTATCAAAGAAATATTTCATCTGTGTCATTGCTTGCAGATATGCTTTGTTTCTACTCTCCATGTTTTGATGTAATTGATGCCAATCATGTTCCGTTTCTATTTTTGAAAGAGGGATAAAATTATTTCCATATGTTTTCTTAAAGTATTTTATTATTTCATCAATAGATTCTGGCTTGACGATAATTGCCGCAAGATATGAAGCTGTGCCCTCGTCAAACCATTTTGCTTTTAATAAATTATCCCTATTCGTAGTACTTTCTAAATAGTAATGTACTACTTCATGACAGACATTTTCTAAAAGCTGGTCTGGAGGTACCAACATTTTACCATTTATAGGTCTAGGGGCACTACTTTTTCTAAAATATTCTGCTGTCTGAACGGAAAAGCCTAATTCGCTTACTAAGCCTTTGACGAAAGAATCTCTATCTCCATAGGTTATGATTACAAGGTGTTCAGGTTTATTCTTGAAATATCCATTTAGGCCAACGGAGCATCTATGAACAGTTTGTGATATGTTTTTAATGCCTTGCTTTGTAGCATTTATATTTTTTAAACTCCAAAAGTCATCGGCTTGAACGTTTAACGGTAAGAGAAAGGAGCTTATTACAAATATGTAAACAAATCGTAACATTTTCCATTTACAGCTATCTCTTAATATTAAACACATCAAGAGTTTTTCACCGTAGGATGTATCTTATTTTTTTAAATATTTTTAAAAATAATCCCCAGTAAAGGGCGGTAGTTTACAGTAATCGAAAAGTGGGCTTAGTTTTTGTTATTGCTTGGTTATTGTTGATATCCTTCACCTTTTTAAATACCCCCTAAAAGATTTTCAAGACCAGCTCTTTAAGCCGCTCAGACACCCCTCCGATTCGCCAAAGGCGAATCGCCCGCCAACGGTTTAGTGGCGGGCAAGCTAAATCCAGCCTAAATATGACCAGTTACACAAGTTTGTCCAGTAAAAGATTATCTAACTTTCTCCAATACAACAAAGTCTTCGGGAAATACGTTATCGTTGTTTTTCCTAATACGATTGTTCTTAGCAAACCTCTTTTCAAGATCAAAGTAGGTTGCAAAGTCCACGATATGATAGCCATCTAACTCTTCAAAATAACCCTTTGTTAGATATGTATAGCCGGTGGGATCATAACTATAGTTTTTCTTGGCAAAGGGAATCCATTTTTTAAAAACTGAATTATCTATTGCATCTGGTTTCCAATAAAGGACGGCTATTAAACTACCTTTAGATTGAATTTTAGAGAGAACATTAAAAACTCTATCCAGTTGCTGTTTATTAAGATAGTAGGTGATACCTTCCAATATCGCCAAAGATTTTTCTGTTATGACCCATTTCTTAAGTTGCTCCTTCATTTTATCGAGGCTCTTGGAATTATTTAAATCGGTAGGTAGAAATACGATTTCACGATGTGGAATTAACTTCTTTGTTTCGAACTCCTTTAGCTTCTGCGCTTTGTAAGCAACGATATGCTGATAATCAACATCACAGGTCGGAATTGGTGGCTCGACCAAATGAGTATAAGTTGAGAATCCAGCACCTACATTGATTACTCGCTCAACTCCTTGAGCGATAGCTTTTTTTACCCACTCTAAAAAGAAACGATGACGGAGGCTTAATTGGTATGACTCTAGCGGGTTTATCTCTCTTTGAAACTCTTCAGCTAGTTCAGATGTTGTCTCTTCAATCCAAAGGTCAGAGTAAATATCTCCGCTCAATTCTTTATTCTTGGAGCGCAAATAATTTACAAGAAAAGCTGTCTCTGAAATCTTAGTCATAATTTGTGCCGGTCGACGCCTTAGTGGCGGGCTAAAAAGCCCAAGACGATTACGGCTCAAAAACTTATCACTCTATCCGCCCATTCAACCATTTTTACGCAGTCAATCATCATTGACATAGGGCAAACCTCGGTAGCTTTCATCGTGCGGGATTTAAGACAGGTGCCGCAAGCAAGGATTGTTCCTCCGGATTCGACGAAAATCTTCAATTGTCCCGCAACGTCAAATTTTTCGTGGGTAATATTTTCACATTCGACAGCCTCGCCCATTAAAAAGATTTTTACTTCATGGCCGGCTTTCTTTGAAGCCGTTGCAAATCTGAATGCGTTCCAAGCCTTTTCATATTCCTTTGTTTCAAGGATGATGCCTAATTTCATTTTGACCCCCTTTTCACAGATACGCTTTTGTTACCTTGAACAACTTCAAATTTTTCCTCAATGATTTTTTGAAAATCTTTGCTGATTTTTGACCAGTCGACAACGTCAACTTTAAATGGCAGGTTCGATTCCGAAAAGGCATCGCGCAAAAGGGCGAGAGTTCCTGCCGGTAACGGGGCGCTGGTTTTGATCGCAATGTCGAGATCGGCATATTTTTTTGGTTTTTGATTAACCCGTGAACCAAATGCCCAGACTTCATGTTCGGGTACGTATTTTGAGAGGATGGCTATAATTGTTTCTAAGTGTTTATGAGGAATATCGATCATGATTTGCGTTTCTCTAGATTTGAGAACAAGGCCTCTGCATCTTTATGAAACTTTAAAGCTGTTTCATAAACGCTTTTGGCCTCGGCCTCGTCATCAGTATGCGAGGTGATATTTCTCTGGTCTCTATAAACTAGCCATGCCTCAACGTCCGTAATAATTCCTTTTTCGGCCACCGTTCGAAGCAGATCTTTGAATGACAGCTGGTCAATTCCGGATGGATTCGGGGATTCTTGCTCTATTTGACGCTTCATCATTTTACAAGCGAGTTCATAAGTGTATTCAAAACGCTGAATAACAGCGTCACGCAACTCCTCGTCCAACGGCTCTTTTTGCGTTCTGGCAATGGCCTTGCCCAGGCTTTTGATGGCCTTTTTCAGGGAACTAAAATCGAGTTTCATAGATATTGGTCTCCGATGAGAGCCCACACAAACCCTCTTTATTTTGTAAATATAACGAGTTACGCGATTTTGTCCAGAAAGAAAAACATGCAAGATTAACTAAGTGTCTGACACTTAGTTAAGAAGAGAAAAGTCTGACTCTGTCCGCTTGTGAACCGCACCGCCATCCAAATCAACAATTGGTGCAGGGCTATCAAACTGCATGACCAGAATTCCTACTGATGGCTTACCGTATATTCCATAATAAGGCTCTTCATTAATATAAGTTGCAATCGGGTTCCACAGATCACGCAGACGGCGTAACTGCGGCAATGTTGCGATATCTACTTTATCCGAAGGCGGCGTTATTCTTTCAAGTGAACCATCCCATCCATATTGTGAAAAGAAGGCAGCCATTTTCACTTTCATCAAATTAAGATCTTTTTCTAGCTGGGAGCCTGTCTTATATGACCACGTGTAACTAAGAGCGTTACCATTGGACTGGTCATACACAGGCACCTCGGTCTCTATTAATTTTCCATCAGCCCCAGCAAGTTTTATAAATCTATCTATGTTTTGGTCCGACACATGGTAGAGAACGTGGCCAGAGAGATGGTCGCTATCGTCATAATCAACAAAGAGGCCACGGTTAGATTTGTCATTTGTGTCAACCTTCTTGGCAAGAAGATGAACCATCGCCACGCGATTCATCAACGGTTCTAATTCTGCATTTAACTCATCAATTTTCCGCACCATCTCGCGGTTTTGTTCTATCGCAAACATTCTATTGCCAACATAGCCGACCAAATGCCAAAGAATATCTTTAGGAGCATCGGATTCATCTAGAACGCCAATTGGTTTGGCTGTATCAAGAAAGGAAATTGCTGGATCTGTGCTAAGTTCCACTGGAACTTCATATGTACGAGATGCTCCCTTTTCATCGTGTATTACTATCTTGCGGACACCTATTGGATTTGCCATTTTAAACTCCTTTCTAAGGACGGCGCTAGCTATATTGCAGGCGTCGAATAAGTCAAGTTATTTTATAAAAGGTGCCTGATAACGTTTATTAAGTGTGTGCATAAAATAATATACATATATATAAAATAATTGACATAGGCTCGCGATTTGGGATATAATGCAGTTAATGAGATATCATATTGATGCCGCAAAACTGAAGCAGATCATAACCCAAAGGGGATATGCGCACGTTACGGAGTTTGCCAAAGCGCACGGGTTTAATAGGTCAACTATAAATAATTATCTCAAAGGAAATGGAGGCCCATTTTCGGAGACGTATTACGTTATTTGCGATACCCTTCAGATTGATCCTTTATCTATTTTATCTCCTTTTTCTGCTCAAAAGACGGACGATATTGAAGAAATTATTCCGGTCGTTAAAAAACTCTGTTCAGTTGACTTGGAAATTGCCGTTGGACTTTTGGGATCGCGCGCCAAGGGGAATAATCGTAAATATTCTGACTGGGATTTGTGCATAACAAGGGGAGGGCGCGCCTTAACCGGAGAAGCATTCCTTAAATTAAAACGAACTGTTGATGAGGAGGTGGACAAGCTTCCGCGTGAAGTCGATTTTGTAAACTTAGATGTTGCGCCGGCATGGTTTCTTCTGGGAATAGACTACGAGCCGATTTTCCTTGCCGGCAATTCAAACTCATGGTCATATTTTATGGGGGTGTTGTATGGCACAAAAAAAGGAAAATAAATTGGGCCGCGCAGTTCTTGATCTTGCTAGTGCGTTGGAATTTTATAAAAAAGCGGGTGGCGATGAACCATCGGCCTTTCTTGCGGTGGCAAAAGGATTTGAATAGGGGTAATAGGAATAGGGGTCAAGTATTGACTTTTCACTTTTTCAAGGATAGCACTACTTGTTCATTGAGTTCCGATGACACCATGTCATTTTTGCTCATGATCTTAGATATCCTTGATGGCACAAGCCCAAATATTTTTGAGAGCTCATTATATCCCAGTTTTAAATAACGCCTATAAAACCATATTGCTTGGGCACGCCTCTTTTGTTGTTCGTGTCCTTGAGGCTTCTTTAGGGATGGCCAATTCGTTTCGAATATCTTACAAAGAATCTTTTGCAGAGATTCTTCTGCAACTTGCTGATTATGATTCGGAACGTATTCCAACTGTTCATCATCCAAATCCTTCACAAAATTCCAATGGACCCATTCTTCAAAATTTGCACTACTTAAAACCGACGGCCATTTCTGACCGGATAAACGTTTTTCCAATTCTATCGGCACACCGGACATGACAAACTCATGCAATTTCCTTCGCGCCAAATTCCTTCGTCTTCCAAAATATTCGAGAAGGCGTGTGGTCGTTAGAAAGCCTGTTTCAGTCCCTTTAAGATAATAATGGTGTGACGTCCATCTGTGCTGCTCCGGTCTTTTTGTCATACCTGCTCTTACCGGATTAAGATGAATATAGCGCAACAATTCTATCAAATAAGCGTCTTCCTCTATAAGAATAGATTTATATCGACCTCTGAACAGATGGCCATCGCGACCTGTTAATCGGTTAAAGCGTTGAGTGTACACATGGTTCAAGTGCCGCATGGCTCGCGACAAGTTGCCCATGGGCGTTTCGATCAATAGATGATAATGGTTGGGCATTAGGCTGAACGCATGCAATTTTAATTCCCATAAATTGATCATTTCTGACATGCAACGAATGAATAATTGGTAGTGATTTGTGTGCCCGAAAATATCCTGACGGGCATTTCCACGGTTCATAACATGATAAACAGCTCCAGCATATTGAATGCGAAGAGGGCGCGACATGACATGTTTCTAACAAATCAAAAGTGAAAAGTCAATACTTGACCCCTTGGTTGGCGGAGAGAGTGGGAGTCGAACCCACGGTACCTTGCGGTACACACGCTTTCCAAGCGGGCGCCTTAAGCCACTCGGCCATCTCTCCGACTAACTGCCCTCAATTAACCAGAAGAATATGCAAAAGGCAAACGTAATTTTTAAGTGTTATATGTCCCAAACGCACTGCTTTATTTTTCAGCTAGTTATAAGCTATGTCTAATAAGAAGTTTAATTGTTTTAACTAGCAGCCCAATTTTTAAGCGGATTTTTTCGCAATTTTTAAAAGCAAAAAATGCAAAAAAATGAGTTTTTTCAAGACTTTAGACCGAAAAAGTCTTGACCATGGTGCCGTAAAGTGGCATAAAGTGGCATAGAAGGTAATAAAGTGTAACCGATTGAAAATCAACGATTTTTCAAGTCTGAAGCGGGTTTGAAGGCGATGGAGGTTAACATGTTTAGGGGTAGATTTGAGCATGCGATAGATTCAAAAGGCCGGCTTTCTATTCCATCCAAATTCCGCGAAATTTTGTCGACGAGCTACGATGAAAGATTAATTATCACTAATTTTGACAACTGCCTCTGGGCATATCCTGCCGCAGAATGGCAGAAGGTGGAAAATAAGGTTGCGTCTCTCCCTCAATTTAAAGACGAAGTAAAAGCTCTTCAGCGCGTTTTTATCTCCGCGGCTTGCGAAGCTCCGGTGGATAAAAGCGGCCGGATTCAGATCCCAATTACGCTTCGCGAATATGCGGGCATTACCAAAGACGTGGTGCTTGTCGGCATGACGATGCGGATTGAAATCTGGTCGCGCGAAAGATGGCAGCAGTCTTTTGAACAATCGCAAAAGAAACTGGAGCTGATGGGAGATAAACTTGCGGATTTAGGACTTTAGAAGATGAAGCATATTCCCGTTCTTTTAAAAGAAGTGATCGAATATCTGGCGCCTGCATCCGGAAAAATTTATCTTGATGGCACGCTCGGGGCCGGAGGATACGCCGAAAAAATTCTTGAGGCATCCGCTCCGGATGGAAAAGTCATCGGAATCGATATTGATGATGAGGCGCTGAACGAATCGCGCGCGCGGCTTTCGGCTTTCAAAGAAAGAATAAAAATCGAACGAAAAAGCTACGCTGAAATTGCCGCGATGTCCAAAGAATGGGGAATTCTTTTTGACGGGATCGTTCTGGATCTTGGAATTTCCAGCATGCAGATTGATACCGGCGAGCGGGGTTTCAGTTTTATGAAAAACGGCCCTTTGGATATGAGAATGGATAAAAATTCCGGCCTTACGGCGGAATATATTGTTAATGCTTATTCTAAAGATGAGCTGAAGGAAGTTTTTTTGAAATTCGGCGAAGAAAAATTTGCCGGAAGGGTAGCTGAAAAAATTGTCGGGCAACGGGGGATGAAGGCAATCACAACAACGGAAGAATTAGAGAATATCTGCTACAAAGCTTATCCGCAAGGTTTGCGTCATTCAAAAACCCATCCTGCAACGCGCGTGTTTCAGGCGCTGAGAATAGCCGTAAACGGGGAGCTTGATAATTTGGAGCAATTCCTCTGCGATGCTCCCGAGTGTTTAAAAATCGGAGGGCGGGTTGTGATTGTAAGCTATCATTCGCTTGAAGACAGGCTGGTTAAAAACAGATTCAAGGAATTTTCAGCCGGCGGCAAAGCAGAGATTTTAACAAAAAAGCCGGTTCCGCCGGCCGAGGAAGAAACAAAAAACAACCCAAGAGCGCGCAGCGCTAAATTAAGGGCTATATGTCTCAAATTTCCGCAGACTATATAAATTATTCGCCTGCGCACAGGCTGCTGCAAAAACAGGGCGTCGGAGCAAAGGCAACCGCGGTGCAGAATAAATTCGTGAAGAGGTGGGTGCTCTGGCTTCTTTTTATAACTGCGCTGGCTCTTTTTTATGTCTGGTCGCGCGTGCAGGTTGTGCAGCTTGGCTATGAAACATCGGCTTTAAAGCGGACAACCGATGAGCTTGGAAAACAGGCTTCCATGCTGGAGATTGAAATTGCAAAACTGAAATCGCCCGCGCGGCTTGAAAATATTGCAAAAACGAAACTTTCGATGCAGCCGCCCGCCAGCGACCAGATAGTGCTTATTAAGCCCTAGGCTTTTTAAATATATGAGACAAGGATTGAACATAAGAAAGATCAAGTCGCAGCTCAGCGAAGAGCTTCGGCGCGAAACGCGGATAAAGCTCAGGCTTCAGATTGTGGTTATAGCCGTTGGAATCGGTTTTTTGATTGTTATCGGCAGAGCGCTGGAACTGCACTGCATTAAAAATACGGCGCTTGGGTGGGTTGCTTCCAAACAATATCAGGCAAAAATACCGCAGAGTTCAAGGAGGGGCCGTATTTTAGACAGGAACGGCGATGAGCTTGCAATAAGCCTTCCCGTGCCGTCAA
Source organism: Deltaproteobacteria bacterium (assembly GCA_016180865.1). GTDB lineage: Bacteria > UBA10199 > UBA10199 > 1-14-0-20-49-13 > JACPAJ01. Next base: position 20,874 of record JACPAJ010000012.1, on the reverse strand, counting down.
TATATGCGGATCCGAGGAGCGTTTCGCTGAGCGAAGAGGAGATAAAAAAATTGGCCGATGTCCTTGGATTGAATGAAAAAGAACTGTCGGAAAAATTAAAATCCCCGAAAAAATTCGTCTGGCTGAAAAGATTTGTCGATCGTGAGGTGTTGGAGGCCGTTAAAGGAATGCGTGGAATCTATTCCATTGAAGAGAGCAGAAGATTTTATCCCAACGGCTCCCTCGCCAGCCATCTCCTTGGCGCGGTCGGAATGGAATCCGAAGCTCTTGCTGGCATAGAGCTTGCTGCCGATAAATTCCTCGAAAGCCATAAAAAAGAAGCTGTTTACAGGCGCGATGCCCGCGGAAAATTTTATATATCGCCGGTCGCATATGAAGAGCAGGATGATGTAAACGATGTTTATCTTACAATCGACAAGCAGATTCAGTTTGCGGCCGAAAATGCGCTTCAGAAAGCGGTCGAATCGGCAGGCGCTAAAGGCGGCTCGGCGGTCGTGCTGGATATCGAAACCGGAGAAGTTCTGGCTATGTCCAACATGCCGACGTTCGATGCAAACGAATATTCAAAATACAAGCAGGATATGTGGAGAAACAGGGCTGTAACCGACACAATCGAGCCCGGTTCGACATTCAAAGTTTTAATCGTCGCTTCGGCTCTGGATGCCGGAGTTGTGACGCCGGAAGAGATTTTTGATTGCGAAAACGGGGCGATGACCGTCGGAAAAGCTGTGCTCCACGACCACGATTCTTATGGAAAACTTTCCGTTAAAGATATTATCAGAGTTTCAAGCAATATCGGCGCCGCAAAAATTGCCCGCGAAGTAGGCAGAGAAAGATTATATGAATATCTTAAAAAATTCGGCATAGGCTCAAAAACCGGAATAGATTATCCCGGTGAAATTGGCGGAATAGTCAGAGACGCTTCAACATGGCAGCCGGTTGAACTTGCAACGATTGCGTTCGGACAGGGAATAAGCGTTACGCCCGTTCAAATGGCGACGGCGTTTGCTTCTATCGCAAACGGCGGAAAACGGCTGAAACCTTATGTTGTGGATCATACCGTCAATAATCAGGGAATGCTGATTTATAATGCCGAACCTACTTTGGTTTCCGAGCCGATCAGCAGCGCTAATGCTTCAACAATGATAGGCATGCTGGAACGCGTTGTGGGCCAGGGCGGAACAGGCACAAGGGCCGCAAGCAAAGAATATCCGGTTGCCGGCAAAACAGGCACTGCCCAAAAAGTCGTCGAAGGAGCGGGGCATTATGTTGCCGGAAAATATTACGCATCGTTTGTAGGAATTGCGCCTTCGAATGATCCTAAAATTGCAGTCTTTGTGGGGCTGGATGAGCCGTCGGGGGTTCATTTTGGCGGCGTTGTTTCCGCGCCGGCATTCCGCGAAATAACGGAAGCGACTTTGAAGCACATGGATATTCCATCTCCGCTTTCAAAAGTAGTCGCCTCCGGAAAAGACGGCCGCGGGGATATAACGGCGGGACATGCCGAAGTCAGGCGATTTCAAAAAATTAATGAGAACAATTTTCAGGTGCCGGATGTGAGGGGAGTGACGATCCGGGATGTTATGGCGTCTGTGGGGCAGGCAAATATAAAGCTGGATATCGCGGGATCGGGCGTTGCGGTAAGCCAGATTCCTTCGCCAGGCAGCATGATTAAAGAGGGAGAAACTTTTCGGGTGAGTTTTAAACAGCTTGAATAGAAGACGATAAAATGAAAGTTAAAGATTTAATAAAAAAACTGGAGCACGAGGAGGTTATAGGCTTCTCCGATGTCGATATAAAAGATATTGCCTATAATTCGGCACGGGTCAAAAAAGGCTCCTGCTTCGTCGCGATTCGCGGCACGCGCGCGGACGGCCACCAGTTTATAAATGAAGCCTGCAGGGCAGGAGCGGCTGCCATAGTGAGCGATCATCCGATCAGATCGCTGGAAGGAACCTGCAATATAGTTGTCTCCGATACTTCGCTCGCTCTTGCAAGAATATCATCCGAATTTTTCGGCAATCCGTCAGCCATGATGAGAATAATGGGCATAACGGGCACTAACGGCAAAACTACAATCACTTACATCATCGAATCGGTGTTAAAATGCTTGAAACGCGATCCCGGAGTCATCGGAACAGTCAACTGCCGGTATAAAGACGTCCAATTGGAATCGCAAAACACCACGCCGATGTCCTATGATCTCCATAAATTATTGAGTAAAATGCAGAAAGCTGCGGTTAAAGATGTTGTTATGGAGGTTTCTTCGCACGCTCTCGAGCAGCGGCGCGTAGAGGGGATAGAATTTGACGCGGCGCTTTTTACAAACTTGAGCCATGATCACTTGGATTATCATGACGGTTTGGAAGGCTATTTCAAGGCCAAGAGCCTGCTTTTTTCGGAATTTCTGCCTGCATCTTCCAAAAAACAAAAAGTTGCGGTTGCAAACGCATTTGATCCGTACGGCCAGAAAATTCTTGCCGCGGCAAAAAGACATAAAGGAATTGATACATTCTCTTTCGGCGCGAATAGCAAAGCGGATGTTTTTGTGGAGGAGTTTAAAGCTTTGAAAGGCGGCAGCAGCCTTAAAATAAAGTCGCCGTGGGGAACGCTTGGTTGTTTTACGAGCCTTAAAGGAGATTTCAACGCTCAAAATATTGCCGCCGCCACAGCGCTTCTTGGAGGCCTCGGCGTGCCGCTGGAAAAAATCAAAAACGGAATCGAGCTTCTTGATTCTGTTCCGGGGCGCCTTGAAGAGATAAGATCGCCAAAGGGGTTTTCTGTTTTTGTCGATTATGCTCATACGCCGGATGCAATCAAAAAGGTTTCGGAAACACTTAAAAATCTGACACATGGCAAGTTGATCATTGTTTTTGGATGCGGAGGCGACCGCGATAGAGCAAAAAGACCGGTTATGGGAAATGTTGCCGCAAGTTTGGGCGATATCGTGATTGTAACAAGCGACAATCCAAGGACGGAAGATCCATCGAAAATTATTTCCGATATTCTAGCAGGGATAAAAAAATCCGGCCTGAAAACTCTTGGGGCAAACGGGCACGGTTATCTTGTGGAAGAGGACAGAAAAAAAGCAATTTGCTGCGCGATAGAAAAAGCGCAGGAAGGGGATATTGTTCTTATAGCCGGCAAAGGGCATGAAACTTATCAGATAGTCGGAAAAGAAGTCCGGCATTTTGACGACAGGGAAGAAGTGCGCAAGCTTGTCCCGAGCTTGTCGAGGGATGTGTAAATTATGGAATTGAAAATAGATGAAATAGCGAAGGCGGTCGATGCCGAAGTGATGCAAAAGGGAAATGTATCGCAGATTACAGGCGTATCGATCGATACGCGCACCCTTAAAAAGGGGGATTTATTTATTGCGATTAAAGGGCCGCACTTTGACGGGCATGATTTTGTGGGGCAAGCCATGGATAAGGGGGCATGTGGAGCAGTTCGAAGTCAGAAGACAGACATCGGACGTCGGACATCGGACATCAGACATCAGACTTCCGACGTCTGTCTTCTGACTTCCGACTTCTGGATACTGGAGGTTGACGATACAATCCATGCGCTTGGCGATATTGCTTCATGCTGGCGGAACAAAGTTAAGTGCACGGTTATTGCCGTGACCGGATCAAACGGAAAGTCGACGACAAAAGAGATGATAGCCAGCGCTCTTTCCGCGACGCGGAAAACTATTAAAACCGAAGGGAATTTTAATAATCTAATAGGCCTTCCGCTGCAGGCAATGAGAATAACGCCTGAAACCGAAATAGCCGTGCTTGAAATGGGAATGAGCGCCAAGGGCGAAATTAAAACTTTAACTGAAATAGCCAGACCAACCATCGGGCTCATTACAAATGTCAACCCGGCGCATCTTGAAAAGCTGCATACTGTCGAAAATGTAGCTTTAGCCAAAGGGGAACTGTTTGAGGCGATGGATCCTGATGGAACAATTGTAGTTAATGCGGAAGATCCGTGGGTGGTCAGTTTATCCAAAAAATATAAGGGGAATAAAATTTATTTCGGCATGCAGAATAACTGTGACGTGCGATTTGGAAGAATGATTTCGGAAGGCCTTGATAAAGTCGGCCTCACTTTTTATGTCGGGGAAAAAGAATACTCGATGACGCTGCCCGTGCCGGGTGTCCATAATGTGATGAACGCGCTGGCTGCCGTGTCCGCAGGCATTGCGGCAGGCGCATCTGCAGACAGCATGATCAGCGGCCTCGAAAATTTTTCAAAGATGAAAATGAGGATGGAAAGAGTGCAGCTTGCAAACGGAGTCCAGCTTATAAATGACAGTTACAACGCCAATCCTTCATCGATGCATGCCGCTTTTAGAACAGTGAGCGGAGCCAAAAGAGCGGGAAGGTTTATTGCCGTGCTTGGAGATATGCTGGGACTCGGAGAAGCTTCATCCGAAAAACATTCGGAGCTTGGAAAAAACGCGGCATCGTTCGGAGTCGCAAAACTTTTTGTGACGGGCAGCTATGCGAAAGATGTCGCCGACGGGGCTCGTAAAAACGGCATGGACAGCGCGAATGTTGCAGTTGCGGCCGATGCGGAAGAGCTGAAAAAGCTTGTTATTTCCGAAATAAAAACCGGCGATATCGTTCTTGTGAAGGGTTCGCGGGGAATGAGGATGGAACAGGTGGTTGAATATTTGAAGGACAACGTGGGAGTTTAAACAATGTTATATCATTTGCTTTATCCGCTGCACGACCAGTTTGCCGCCTTTAATGTTTTTCGCTATATAACATTCCGCACGTTTGCGGCGATGTTTACGGCGATGATAATTTATTTTGTCTTCGGCCGCTTTTTGATCGCTTACATGCAGAGAAAACAATTCTGGCAGTCGATCAGGGATGATGGCCCGATTATGCATCTTCAAAAAGGCAAAACTCCCACAATGGGCGGACTGCTCATATGGGCGGGGGTTTTATTTGCGACAATTATGTGGGCAAGGCTCGACAATCCGTATGTTTTTATTGTGATGGGCGTTGGCATTGCCTATGCTTTGATAGGCTTTCTGGATGATTACCGAAAAATAATACTGCGGGATTCTCACGGGCTTCGCGCCAGATATAAATTTCCGCTGCAGGTCGGCGTTGCGCTGTTCGCGTGCCTGTTTCTTTTTGACGGCCTCGGCTTCGACAGGCATCTGGCCGTTCCGTTCGTTAAATCATTTTATCCGCTTCTAAGCACCACGGCATTTGTCGCTCTTGCGTCATTTATTGTTGTCGGCACATCCAACGCCGTCAATTTGACCGACGGGCTGGACGGCCTTGTCGCGGTTCCGGCAATCATGGCGTTTTTTGCATATGCGATTCTTTCATACACAGCCGGCCACATGAAGATGGCTTCGTATCTTGCGGTTCCTTTTATTCCGGGAGCCGGCGAGCTTACGATAATTTGCGGCGGCATTATGGGGGCGCTGATAGGTTTTTTATGGTTCAATGCACAGCCGGCCGATATTTTTATGGGCGATGTCGGGGCGCTTCCATTGGGCGCTGTTTTGGGAATGATAGCTGTAATTACGAAAAATGAGCTTTTGCTGACGCTTGTGGGCGGGATTTTTATGCTGGAGACGGTTTCTGTCATCACTCAGGTTATTTCGTTCAAATTGACGGGGAAAAGGGTTTTTAGAATGGCTCCGCTGCATCATCATTTTGAGTTGAAAGGGTGGAAAGAATCGAAGGTGATTGTCCGTTTTTGGATTATTGCGCTGATACTGGCTTTGCTTAGTTTGTCAACGTTGAAGCTGCGCTAGCAAGATGGGGAGATGGGGAGATGGATTTAATAGGGAAAAAAATATTGATAGTAGGTTTTGGAAAATCCGGGCAGGCCGCAAAGCGCTATTGCCTTGAACAAGGCGCGCTTGTGACTGTTACGGACGATCGCTTTGGAAAGCATCCTAGTAATCTTTTTGAAGAAGCCGACATTATTATTCCAAGCCCGGGAGTTCCGCTGACGCTCGACGGAATAAAAAGAGCGAGAGCGATGGGAAAGCCTATTGTAGGCGAAATGGAACTTTTAAAATTTGACGCGCCGATAGTTGCAATTACCGGCACAAACGGCAAATCAACCGTTACGACCCTGATAGGAGAAATGTTAAAGGCTGCCGGCAAAAAAGCGCCGGTTGGAGGAAATTTAGGCACGCCTTTGCTGGATATGGCCGCAAATATCAAAGGCGCGGACTATGTCGTGCTGGAGGTTTCGAGTTATCAGCTTGAGATCAGCCCTACTTTCCATCCGCACGTTGCCGTTCTTCTGAACGTTACGCCGGACCATCTTGATAGATATGCCGGCATGCAGGAATATATCGATGCAAAGGCTCTAATCATAAAGAATCTCACGGTCGCGGATTATTTTATTTATAATGCGGATGATTCTATTGCGGCGAAAATAGCCGGCGCCTCCTCCGCAAAGAAAACGGGTTTTTCCGCAAAAAAGATCGAAGCGAAATATTCAGCTATTATTGATAAGATGAAAATGACCGGCGCTCACAATAAAGAAAATATGTATGCTGCGGCAGCGGCAGCTTTTATCTGCGGATGCGATGCAAAATCTATCCAGCGCGCGGCTGAAACGTTCAGCGGGCTGCCGCACCGGAATCAGTTTGTGCGCGAAATCGGCGGAGTGAAATATTTCGACGATTCGAAAGGGACGAATGTCGGCGCAGTTGTAAAATCTCTCGAAGGTTTCGATTCGAAAGTTGTTCTGATAGCCGGCGGGCTTGATAAAGGCGGAAGTTATAATCCGCTGAAAGAGCCGGTAAAAAACAAGGTAAAGGCTCTTATTTTAATGGGAGCGGCGCGCGAAAAAATAGCAGGGGAGCTTGGAGCTTTAACGGAGACGGTATTGGTCGACTCAATGGCCGCGGCGGTGAGGGAGGCCGCGGCCCGAGCTCTTAAAGGGGATGTCGTGCTTCTTTCTCCGGCATGCTCAAGCCTGGACATGTTTAAAGATTACGCCGAGAGAGGCGATAAATTCGCCGAAGAGGTTAATAAATTATAGCTCGTATGAATGATAACGACGCAGTCATAAAAAGAGTCCATTTTGATTATGTGCTGATCATAGTCACCGCCATGCTTGTGATGATCGGCGTAATAATGGTTTACAGCTCAAGCGCGGTACTCGCGCGCGAACGGATGAATGACGGGTACTATTTCCTTAAGAAAGAAATTATTTTTGCCGGAATCGGATTTGCGCTGATGATTATAGCGTCAAAAGTTCCCTATCAGCTCTGGAAAAAAATGGTTTATCCCATACTCGGGTTTGCTTTTATCATGCTTATCCTCTCTTTTGTTCCCGGGCTCAAAAACACGGCCGGCGGAGCTTCAAGATGGATTCGGCTTGGGCCGGTCACTTTTCAGCCGTCTGAATTCGCAAAATTTGCGCTGATTATATTTTTAGCGTATTCGCTTGAAAAGAAGGCCTCCAGAATAAAAAGTTTCGGCGTAGGATTTGTTTCAAACGCTGCGGTGGCGGCTGTTTTGATATTAATGGTTCTGGTCCAGAAAGATCTAGGCGCTGCTTTTATGCTGTGCGTGATAACCGGGCTGATGATGTTTGTCGGCGGCGTAAGATTAAGCTATCTCGGCGCAAGCCTTCTTTCCGCGCTGCCGGCAGTTTATTTTCTTGTGGCGTCCGTCGGCTACCGGCGCAAAAGGATAATGGCCTTTCTGGATCCGTGGAGCGACAGATATGGAACCGGATTCCAAATCATACAGTCTCTTGTTTCGTTCAACGAAGGCGGCGTTTTCGGCAAGGGCCTTGGCGAGGGCCAGCAGAAACTTTTTTATCTTCCGGAAGCTCATACGGATTTTATCTTTTCGGTTCTCGGGGAGGAGCTCGGATTGCTGGGCGTTCTTTTGGTAATAGGGCTCTTCATGGTTTTTTTCTGGAGGGCGGTGCTGATAGGGCTTAAAGCGCCCGACCTTTTCAGCCGCTATTTGGCATTCGGGCTGTCGGTTTTTATCGGCGTGCAGGCGCTGTTTAATATAAGCGTTGTAATGGGGCTGCTGCCGACAAAAGGGCTTGTGCTGCCGTTTATAAGCTACGGCGGCAGCGCCCTGACGACTTTTTTAATAGCTGTCGGAGTTTTGCTGAATATTTCAAGCTATAAAGTTAACAAGAAAGAGGCATGAGCGTTATGGGGCTTAAAGTTATCATAGCGGGCGGCGGGACGGGCGGTCATTTCTTTCCGGCAGTTGCGGTTGCGGAAGAAATATCGTTCCGCAATAAAGACGCCGCAATTACATTTGTCGGAACGTCAAGGGGGTTGGAAGGGCGCGTTATTCCACATACGGCGTGGAATCTTATCACAATGGAAGTCCCTTCATTAAAAGGGAGCGGACTTATTGGGAAATTGCGGGCTTTTTTGAATATGCCGAAGGCTTTTTTGGAGGCAAGAAGAGCGCTTAAAAAAGTTAAACCGCATATTGTAATAGGCGTTGGCGGCTATACGGCAGGTCCTGTTACTCTAATGGCGGCGCTTACCGGCATACCGTCCGTTGCGATGGAGCAGAACGCAATAGCGGGGTTTACAAACAGGATATTGGGGCATTTTGTGGATAAAGTTTTTATCACATTTCAGGAATCGGCGAAATATTTCCCGAAAAGAAAGATAATTAATTCCGGAAATACGGTGCGCAAAAAAATAAAAGACGCCGCGCTTGGAACGTCCGTAAAAAAGAAGGGATTTACCCTGCTTATTTTCGGAGGTTCGCAGGGGGCGAAAAGAATAAACGAAACTTTCCTTTCGGCTCTCGGATATCTTGAGGAGGCAAGGGAAGATATTCATATTATTCATCAGATCGGCAGAATAGAAAATATGGATAGATTTTCCGCCGCTTACAAAGCCAAAGGATTTTCTGCGGAAGTTTATCATTTTATCGAAGATATGGGGAAGGCCTATTCCATGGCCGACCTTGTTATCTGCAGGGCCGGAGCCACAAGCGTGGCCGAACTGACCGTTGTCGGAAAGCCGGCGATTTTTATTCCATACCCTTTTGCCGCCGATAATCATCAGGACGCAAATGCAAAGGCCCTTTTCGATGTGGGAGCTTGCGTTATTATTAAAGATAAGGATTTAAACGGAGAGGCGCTTGCGCAGGAAATCAGGAGGCTCATTGACGAGCCGTTTGCGCTTTCTTCCATGGCCGTTGCGATGAAGCGCTTTGGAAAGCCCGAAGCGGCGAAAATTATTGTTGATGAATGCATGAAAATGGTTGCGCCATAAAGCTTATGTTTAAAAAGTATCAGCATATTCATTTTGTCGGCATCGGAGGGATTGGGATGAGCGGAATCGCTCAGGTTCTTTTGACCCTTGGATACAGCGTTTCCGGTTCCGATTTAAAAAGAAGCGCGGTCACGGCGCAGCTTGCCAAGCGCGGCGCAAAAATTATGATCGGGCACAAAAAAGAAAATATCGGTTCTGCGCATGTTGTGGTTATTTCGTCCGCCGTTCACGACGACAATTCCGAGGTTAAAGCCGCAAAAGAGAAGGCCATACCCGTTGTTCCAAGGGCCGAAATGCTCGCTGAGCTGATGCGCTTGAAATACGGCATTGCAGTTGCCGGCACGCATGGAAAAACAACAACAACGTCACTTATTGCCACGATTCTGGCAGCCGCCGGTCTCGACCCGACAATGGTTATCGGCGGCAAAGTAAACAGCTTCCGAACCAACGCAAAGCTCGGCAAGGGGGAATATCTTGTTGCCGAGGCGGACGAATCCGACAGGTCATTTTTGAAATTATCGCCGACTATAGCTGTAATCACAAATATCGATCCCGAGCATATGGAAAATTACCGCGATTTTGGGCATGTATTGGAAACTTACGCTTCTTTTGCATACAAAGTTCCTTTTTACGGAGTGGTTGTTGCGTGCAGCGATCATCCCGAGATCAAAAAGCTGCTGCCCGAAATTTCCAGAAAAGTCGTCACCTATGGCATTGATAGCGGAGATTTCCGCGCGGAAGGAGTTGTTCAAAAGGGGCCGGTGATGGAATTCGAAGTGAAGGAAAGCGGAAAAGTTTTGGGAAATGTAAGCCTTGCAGCTCCGGGAATGCATAATGTGCTAAACGCTCTAGCGGCCGTTGCCGTGGCTAAAGAGCTTGATATTCCTTTCGCAAAAATCAGACAGGGGTTTGTAAAGTTCAAAGGTATAGAGCGCCGGTTTCAGATTCTTCGCAACGGGGACGATTCGCCGACGATCGTTACGGACTATGCTCATCACCCAAGCGAAATTGAAGCTGTTTTAAGCGCGGCAAAAAAAGGATGGCCGGGAAAAAGGATAATATGCGTCATGCAGCCGCACAGATTCACGCGCCTTTCATCTCTTTTTGCCGGTTTTGTATCCGCGCTGAGCATTCCGGATGTTGTGGTACTGCTGCCTGTTTATGCGGCAGGAGAGAAACCTGTGGGCGCCGTGACGGCTAGAACGCTTTTTGATAATCTTGCAAAAAACCGCGGCGGAAATAACCGCACGCTTTATGCGGAAGAAAAGGGAGAGATGTTTAACGCCTGCAGGAAAATGGCCTCTTCCAGCGATATCATTCTCTTTTTAGGAGCCGGCGATATCTGGAAAATGGCGAAAGAGTTTGCAAAACAAATATGACGCTGTCTTTGGATTTAAAAAATGAACTTCAGTCTATAGCAAAAGGGCGCATTTCTTTTGATGAGCCGATGCGCGATCACACGACGATTAAAATCGGCGGCCCTGCCGATATCTGGTTTGAACCGCTCGATCTGGAAGATTTGAAAATCGTCACGGCGTGTGCGGATAGGAATGATATTCCTAAACATATTTTTGGAAACGGCAGCAATACCCTTGTCAGAGATAAAGGCATTCGCGGTATGGCGATAACGCTGTCGAAATTCGACTGGATAAATAAAAATGAAGAAAACATAGTTTGCGTCGGAGCGGGGGTTCATCTGCAGCGGCTTCTCGGATGGTCCGTTGAAAATTCGCTTTCCGGTCTCGAAGAGCTGGCCGGCATTCCGGGAACCGTTGGCGGAGCCGTCATAATGAATGCCGGAACCAAAGACGGCTCGATAGGAGATGTTGTTAAAAATCTGAAATGGGCCAGTAAAGGAAGAGTCTATTCCGCAGAAAAGGGCGATCTCGAATTCAGCTACCGGAAATTAAAGCTCCCGCGCGGCGCTATAGTGTTTGAAATTTCCCTTGGCCTTAAGCCGTCCGACAAGCAGGAGATTGAATCGAAAATCGAAAAAATCCGGCATCGCCGCAAAGAGGTTCAGCCTCTGCTTTGGCCGAGCCTCGGAAGCGTTTTTAAAAATCCGGCCTCAGGATCGAAAGCATGGGGCCTGATAGATGACTGCAATCTTAGGGGAGTCAGGGTCGGAGGCGCCAGAATATCGAATGAACACGCGAATTGGATTGTAAATGAGGGGAATGCGACGGCAAAAGATGTCGAGGTTCTGATAAAAATGGTGAAAGAGCGTGTTAAAGAAAAATCCGATGTAATTTTAGAACCGGAAATAGTGATTATAGGCGAGTAAAAACAATATGAGCGCTTTTTTGCAACAGCAGCATGTTCAAAACTCAAACAGACGGCGCAAAAATATCAGGCGTTTGTTTGTAAGAATCCAGAGCATAAGTTTTGTGGTCCTTATCTGGTTTTTAGGAGTCGGGATTTTCTACGGCTTCTATCATTTCGTTTTTGAAAAAGGGCTGTTTACGGTGGCAAATGTGGAGATTGAAGGCGCATTTTATCATATATCTAAAGATGATATCAAAAATGCCGCCGGAATTCAGTCCGGTTCAAATCTCTTTTCCGTAAACCTGAAAAAAGTGCAAAAGAAAATTGCGGATAACCCATGGGTTTTGGAAGCCGCCGTTACCAGAAAACTGCCGTCTACAATCTGGATTTATGTCAGCGAACATGCGCCTCTGGCTCTTCTGGCGTCCGATTCTATATATATGGTTGATATAAACGGAACCGTTTTTAAAGAAGCAGACAACGGAGAATATAAAGATCTGCCTGCGATCACCGGTTTTTCAAAAGCAGACAATATCGGCGGCGCTACGGAAGTTTTAAAATCGTACTTAAATTCTCCTCTTGCCGATTATTTCAGGCCTTCCGAGGTTCATTATGACGACGAAAGCGGTTATTCAATAGTTCTTAGCGGAGATGGAACGACAATAAAGCTCGGCGTGGATGGAATTCAAGAGAAGCTGGACAGATTTTATTCCATGCTTGGAGCCGTAAACTCATACAAAAATAAAATGCGGTATGTAGATCTTGGCATACCCGGAAAGGTTGTGGTAAAATATGACAGTTAACGTCAAAATGCCCGGTGAAAAAAGGAAAGTTGTGCGCTTACAGAAGGCGCAGTGGCCGCCGGGAGGTGCGCCGTAAAAGACAGTGATTAGTGACTAGTGATAAAAAATGAGGGAGGAGAACAAAATGGCAAAAAATGATCAACTAATAGTTGGACTTGATATCGGAACCACTAAAACATGCGCGATAGTGGGGGAGGTGACGGATGACGGGATCAACATTATAGGAATTGGTTCCCATCCGTCGCGGGGCATGCGCAAGGGAGTAGTAGTTAATATTGAAAATACGGTTGAATCCGTAAAAAAGGCTGTTGAAGAGGCCGAGCTTATGGCCGGCTGCGAAATCACCGGAGTTTACGCCGGAATCGCCGGGAGCCATATAAAGGGGCTGAACAGCCGAGGCATCGTTGCAGTTAAGGAAAAAGAGGTGAGAAGCAGCGATGTGAAGAGGGTTGTCGATGCGGCTCAAGCGGTCGCAATCCCGACGGATAGAGAGGTTATTCACGTAATTCCGCAGGAATTCATTATCGATGACCAGGACGGCGTGAGAGATCCTGTCGGAATGTCGGGCATACGCCTGGAAGTTAAAGTTCATATCGTCACTGCGGCTTCTACCTCGGCGCAGAATATCATCAGATGCTGCAATCGCGCCGGACTGAATGTCCACGAAGTGATGCTTGAACAGCTTGCCGGAAGCGAAGCGGTGCTTGGGCACGACGAAAAAGAGCTTGGGGTCGTGCTTGTGGATATCGGAGGAGGAACGACCGATATAGCGATTTTCGTGAACGGAAGCGTCGTTCACACAAGCGTTTTGCCGCTTGGAGGAAATCATCTTACAAACGATGTGGCCGTTGGGCTTAGAACTCCGGCTCAGGAAGCGGAGAGGATGAAGCAGAAATATGGGTGCGTGCTGACATCGCTCGTGCAAAAGGAAGAGACAATAGAAGTTCCGTCGGTCGGCGGCAGAAATCCGCGAATTCTCTCAAGACAGATACTTTCGGAAATACTTGAGCCGCGCGTTGAGGAAATCTTCAATCTTGTCCATCAGGAAGTTGTGAGGAGCGGCTTTGAAGAGAGGATTGCCGCCGGGGTTGTCCTTACCGGAGGCTGCGCGATTCTGGAAGGCATGCCTGAGCTTGCGGAACAGGTATTTAATCTTCCAGTGAGGCGCGGCGTTCCAAAAGGCGTTGGAGGGCTTGTGGATGTGGTGAAGAGCCCGATGTATGCCACAGCCGTCGGCCTGGTTCTTGCCGGTGCAAGGAGCGGCATGGAGGAAAAACTTCAAACGCAGACCGAGCGCAAAGGAATAGGCAGGATGGGCAGCCGCGTTAAAGAGTGGTTTAATGAAATATTTTAACAAAAGGAGAACTAACATGACATTTGAACTTGTAGAAGAGATAAAAGAAGGCGCAAAAATAAAAGTGATAGGAGTTGGCGGCGCAGGCGGAAATGCCGTCAATACTATGATCAAAGCGAGGCTTGAAGGAGTCGATTTCGTCGCAACAAATACCGATATGCAGGCTCTGCAGGCGAATAAAGCTCCGCGCAAAATCCAGCTTGGGCATCAATTGACCCGCGGACTTGGAGCGGGCGCCAATCCCGATGTCGGAAAAAACGCGGCTCTTGAAGACCAGAAAGAGATTGCCGATGCTTTGGCAGGAGCGGATATGGTTTTCATAACCGCAGGCATGGGCGGCGGAACCGGAACCGGCGCAGCTCCGGTTATTGCAAAAGTAGCCAAAGAGATGAACGCGCTGACGGTCGGTGTTGTGACAAAGCCTTTCAGCTTTGAAGGCAAAAGAAGAGGAAGAGTGGCTGAAGACGGAGTTTCCGAATTGAGAGACGTTGTGGATACCCTTATCACGATTCCAAACGAAAAACTTTTAAGCATCGCGGATAAGGATATGACGATGCTTGATGCGTTTAAAAAGGCCGATGATGTTCTTTTGCATGCGGTTAAAGGCATATCGGATCTGATAAATGTTCAGGGGCTGATAAATCTGGATTTTGCGGATGTTAGAACTGTGATGAGCGAGATGGGAATGGCGCTTATGGGTTCCGGAATATCGAGCGGAGAGGGGCGCGCGCTGGATGCGGCAACAAAAGCTATAAGCAGCCCTCTGCTGGAAAATGTGTCGATAAGGGGAGCCACCGGCATTCTCATTAATATAACCGGTGGGCCAAACATGACGCTGCACGAAGTAAACGAAGCAAGCAAGCTGATACAGGAAGAGGCCCATGAAGAGGCGAATATCATTTTCGGCTCTGTAATAGATGAATCGATGGGCGATGAAATCCGCGTAACTGTAATAGCAACCGGTTTCAATAAAGGAATCAGGGGAGTGCGCGCGGCAACGGCACAGCGGCCGCAAAAGGTAACGCCGATTTTTACCCCTAAGAAACCTGAAGTTATCCAGCAGGCGGCGCCTGTAAGTCAGCCAAGGTCAGAAGTGCAGATGCATGCGGAGGTTGAACCTATTGCATTTAGCGATAATTCCGCAATTCCGACGGTGAGGGGAAAAGTAGATGCGGCCGAATGGAAACAGGTCTTTCAGGAAGTCGGAATGGTTGATTTGCAGGATGATGAGTATGATATTCCGACCTTTCTAAGAAAGCAGGCGGACTAGCTATTTAGTTGATTTTTTTGGCTAAATATTATACGATAGCAATTGTTTCGTCAAACGGAGGAGATGATGTTTCGAACCGGTCTTAGCGGATTAATGCTTTTGGTAATGGCTTTGTCATTCGGGTGCGCAAGAACTTCCATGGTTGAGCGGACTTCAAAATGGACGCCCAAGGCCATTTCACAATCAAGGCTTCCTAAATTTGACGTTCCTATCACGGTTAACGACCGCGTGGTAGCGTGGCTGGATTATTTTCAGGGTCCGGGCAGGAGCCATTTTGCCAGATATCTGGCAAGGTCCGGCAAGTATCTTCCTCTAATGCAGGAAATTCTGGAAAAATATGCCCTGCCGCAGGATCTGGTTTATATCGCGATGATTGAAAGCGGTTTTTCATCGCGCGCTTATTCGCGGGCTCACGCGGCAGGCTACTGGCAATTTATCAGGAGCACTGGGAGGCGATACGACCTGCAGATAAACAACTGGATGGATGAGAGGCGCGATCCGGTCGATTCAACCATAGCGGCGGCAAAATATTTTAGAGATCTTTTCGATGAATTTGGCGACTGGTATCTCGCCATGGCTGCTTATAACGCCGGCGAAGGGAAAATAGGAAAGGCTGTCGCAAGAACGGGGACGAGGGATTTTTGGAAAATGATAGAAAGCGACCGCCGCTATTTGAGGACCGAAACAAAAGACTACGTCCCAAAATTTATCGCTGCGGCGATAATCGCCAAGTCGCCGGAGAGGTTCGGATTCGGGGATGTGGTTTTTGACAGTCCTGTGGAAACCGAAAAGTCGACTGTCGACAGCCAGACGGATCTTCAGGTTATTTCAAAGTGCGCCGGCGTTCCTTTGGATGTGGTTCAGGAGCTAAACCCGGAGCTCATCCGCGGCGCCACTCCTCCAAATGAAGGAAATTACAGCGTGAATCTCCCGAAAGGTTCGGCGGGTGAATTTGAAGTTGCATTCGCAAAAATTCCTTCGTCAGAGAGGATGATGGTAGCAAGGCATATTGTAAAACGCGGAGAAACCGCCGGCAGAATTGCCCGTCGTTACGGCGTTTCGGTTCGAGAAATATTAGCCGCGAACGATTTGCAGAACGCGTCCTCCTTGAAAAGAGGAATGAGCATTATTATACCGACTGGCGGAGCAACAAAACAGAGGGCTAAAGAAGTTGCGGTTGCCGAAAACGAAAGGCCGTCCGGGAAATTTGTCAAACATCGCGTTCAGCCAGGTGAGACGCTTGGGCTCATCGCTCAGGACTACGGCGTTTCTGTGTCGGACTTGAAAAGGTGGAACCGCGTGAAGAGAAATCTGATACGGACAGGACAGACATTAAAAGTATACGGAACGGAAGAAACCGCATCCGTTGCGGTCGCAAGCAAAACGAGCCGCAAACAAGGGGCGGCTACTTATAAAGTGAGAAGGGGAGATTCATGGTGGAAAGTCGCCCAGAAATACGGAGTCAGCATTAATGAACTAAAAGGATGGAATTCGCTGACGGCAGAAAAGGATCTTGCGATCGGACAGAATTTAAAGCTTTTTGCCTCATTGCCGACATCATCCGAAACAGTTGCATTGTCTTCGAGCGCCAATAATCCACCGCAGATGTCAATAGAGAAGAGCGGAAGCATTCCCGGCGATTTATTGGCAATACAGCTGCCGCAGGAAAATAAAGAACCCAAAAATAATGATGAAAAACCGGATGCGCTTTCTTATAAAGTTAAAAATGGCGACACTTTATGGGATATCGCTAAAAAATACGGGGTTTCAGTTTCCGATATAATGAAGTGGAATAATTTTAACAAAAAAACGTCTAAGCGCTTGAAACCAGGGGACTTTATTACGCTTAAGGTTTCCGTAAACTAGCCGACAATTTCGAATTTTTCTTTTTTTTCCAGTTCTTGACAAGATTCTATCCTCCTTCTACATCTCTCTATATCAAAGGAGGCTAATTTTATGACAACCAACCCATCAACCATCAAATCCATGTCGCTGGAAAACCGCAAGTTCGATCCGCCGAAAGAACTTTCGAAAAACGCATGGATCAAAAATTTTGACGAGTACAAAAAAATGTACGATCGCTCGGTTAAAGACCCTGAAGGCTTCTGGGGCGATATCGCTAAGGAATTCCACTGGTATAAGCCGTGGAAAAAAGTCCGTTCATACGATTTTAAAAATAAGATAGATATTAAATATTTCGAAGGCGGAAAAACAAATATGTCGTTCAACTGCCTTGACCGCCAGATCGAAAACGGCCGCGGAGATCGCGTTGCCATAATATGGGAAGGAAACGAGCCTAATCAGAGCAAGAAAATCACGTATAAAGAACTTTACACGGAAGTTTGCAAATTCGCAAATGTCCTGAGAGAAAAGGGCGTAAAAAAGGGAGATCGCGTTTCAATTTATCTCCCGATGATTCTCGAGCTGCCGATTGCGATGCTTGCCTGTGCCAGAATAGGCGCCATTCACAGCGTTGTCTTCGGCGGGTTTTCGGCAGATTCGCTGCGCGATCGCACTCTTGATTGCGGCTGCGCGTTTATGATAACCTGCGATGAAGCGTTCCGCGGCAGCAAAAAAATACCGATGAAGACGACCGCCGATGCTTCGATGGAAGCGTGTGAGAAGGCCGGTCATCCCGTTAAGACATGCATCGTTTACAAACATGCGGACGGCAATGTTCCGATGAAGGCCGGCCGCGATTTCTGGTGGCATGATGTCGTGAAGAATGCTTCGGCAGACTGCAAACCGGAAGAGATGGACGCCGAAGATCCACTCTTTATTCTTTACACCTCCGGCTCGACCGGAAAGCCAAAGGGCGTGCTTCATACAACCGGCGGATATATGGTCTATACGGCGACGACATTCAAATATATCTTTGACTATCACGATTCCGACGTCTTCTGGTGCACAGCCGATATCGGCTGGGTTACAGGCCATACATATATTGCATATGGCCCGCTCCTTTGCGGAGCAACTGAAGTGATGTTTGAAGGGATCCCGAATTATCCGCACCCCGACCGCTTCTGGGATGTTTGCGAGAGGCACGGCGTGACGATATTTTACACGGCCCCGACCGCGATCCGTGCGCTGATGCGCGAGGGCGAGGAGTGGCCGAAAAAGCATAATCTTAAAAAACTGCGCATTTTGGGAAGCGTTGGCGAGCCCATCAATCCTGAAGCGTGGATCTGGTATTATAATAACGTCGGTGGCGAGCGCTGCCCGATTGTCGATACATGGTGGCAGACCGAAACCGGCGGAATATTGATAACGCCGCTGCCGGGCGCAATTCCGACAAAGCCGGGCTCGGCAACGGTGCCGTTCTTCGGCGTGGTTCCTAAAATATTTAACGAGCAGGGGAAAGAGGTCGGCACGAACGAGGGCGGCTATCTTGTGATAACGGAGCCGTGGCCGGGGATAATGAGAACGGTCTATGGCCAGCATGAGAGGTTCAAAGATACGTATTTTGTCCGTTTTCCGGGCGTCTATCTCACGGGTGACGGTTCCCGCAAAGATGAAGACGGCTATTTTTGGCTGATGGGTCGCATCGATGATGTATTGAATGTCAGCGGACATCGAATTGGGACGGCGGAAGTTGAATCGGCGCTCGTGAGCCATCCAAAGGTTGCGGAATCGGCGGTTGTTGGAATGCCGCATGAAATAAAAGGGCAGGGAATATATGCCTATGTCACGCTGAAGAGCGGCAATCATCCGTCGGATGATTTAAAGAAAGAGCTTGTCGGCCATGTTCGCAAGGAAATCGGCCCGATTGCCTGTCCGGATAAAATTCATTTTACCGACTCGCTGCCGAAAACGAGAAGCGGAAAAATAATGCGAAGAATTTTGCGGAAAATCGCCGAAGGCGATATTACAAATCTCGGCGATACAACGACACTCGCGGATCCCAGCGTTGTGAATACATTGGTAGAGGGAAGGCAATAGGAAATCGCTCCCGAAAGTCATTAATTTTGAAATAAAGCCCCACTAGGAGAAATCTTAGCGGGGTTTTTTATTATTGACACCAATGCCGCCGCATAATAGACGTCTTATAAGCCCGCCACTTAACCGTTGGCGGGCATAAGAATGGAGATAATATGCCAAACTGCGATAGATTATTCGGTCTTCCGATCCTGCCGGTTGCGGAGTTCAACAGATTAATAAAGGAACAGCTGGGCGATAAAAGTTTGGCATGGAATGATGCTGATTCTGACGGATGTATTGCCCCGCAGGAGCTAAGCGCGGAATCCCCCGAAATCTTATCAAGCTATGTTGAGGTTAAAAAGGGGGCCAAAAAGTTTACCTCGGAATTTGAAAACCTTTATAAATCCTCAGTCGAACTTTATAGAAATGAAAAGATAAAAAGAGAACTTGAGCTGACATATTTGGAAGAAATTCATACCGATTTTGACAGATGGCTCCGCAAAAACACAGACGCAAATGAAGCGCAGATCTCAGCCTACAAAAAAGGCGTGAAAGAACTGTTAGAAGCCGCTTCGGTAATGCAGGTTATATATCAGAAGCAAATTGGATTTAACGGGCTTACAGGCGATGAAAAACTGACCGAAGCGGATTCCGCGCTGATAGGCCGCTACGGCCATCCGTTTTGCATGGGCGATCAGGGGGCATTTTGCATGGCGTTGCCGTCGCTTTCTGCTCGGTCGCTTAATGGCGTATTTCCGCAGGGAATCAAGTGTGATGATATGAAAGGCGATTTGGAAGGCTTGGAAAATCCGTTTTCTACCGTAATTCAAAATTCTGACAAAACCTTTGCGACCGTTCCTTATGCAATTGCCTATAAAAAGGATATATCCGCGGCAGTTGAACATTTAAGAGCAGCGGCTGTTCATTTTGGAGAAATATCCAGAGAAGTTCCGTTTTCCAGGCATCTGCTGACTTTGGCGAATGCTCTTGAAAGCGAAAAGCCTTTTCCATTTCTTGAATCGGATGCGAGTTGGCATGTGTTTGGAGAATCCGATTCCATATTCATGTTCAGAGCGGGTCCCGATGAGACAGGAGGGGATGGAGTGGGAGATGAGTGCCAAACCAAGGCGCGTTTTCATTTCAGGCTTGGCCTGAAAGTTCAGGAGGCAAAGGCTTTTGTGGACAAATATAGCCCGTATTTTCAAAAATGGGAAAATAAAGTTGCCGATTTAATCGGCGACTCCAAAAATTATGAAGCGACGGCTGTCGTTATGAATCTGCCGGAATTCAGCGATACAATTTATGAAACAGGCGATGATATTGGCGGGCCAAATGGAACTCCCATCGGACAGACGCTTCCAAACTGGTGTGGCGCTGACGGAAAAGAAGAGCCGTGCAAACGGCGCGTTATGATTTACAGAAATAAAACGTTATTGTCCTACGGCGATAAAATAGTGAAGAAATACATAATGCCTCTTTTTAAATCCGCTCATGAGGAGGAATTTTCTTCCGAAGATGCGGGCCTTAGAGCGGTTCTTTTGCATGAAATCGGGCATAATTTCGGGCCTCAGCCTGGAAAGCCCAAACCCGGCGCCGATACGACATTTGATGCAGGAATGGGAAAATGGAGAGGAGCAATGGAGGAGATGAAAGCGGAAGTTCTTTCGTTATTTTTTGAAGGAGAATTGCTGAAAGAGGCGAGGGCGGATTTTAAAGCCGGCAAAATCAGCAAAACAGACTTGGCAAAAGCGGAGACCTACTACCGCAAGCGGGCTGTTTATGGAATAGCATGGGCCGAAAGAATGATTCTCAGAGCGACGCGCGGCGGAAAATTTGAGGGAAATGCATACTCAAAACTTTCAGCCGTTGAAGTCGGCTTTTTGCTGGAGTCAGGCGGCCTTTCTTATGATGAGTCATCCAAAGAATTCGGTTTTAATTTTGCGGGCGATAAATTTATGAACGGAGTCGAACAATTGACGAAAAAAATGCTGCGGATTTATGCCGGCGGCAGCGAGCAGGA
>JACPAJ010000096.1 GCA_016180865.1 Deltaproteobacteria bacterium | reverse complement strand
TTGGGCTGAAAATTTTTGCAAATAATCTATGCCTTTAACCATTCTTTTTTTGACACTTTCGTTTTTTCCTGATAATCAAAACGGCTACTTATGACAATACTATATTTTATAATAGCAATCGGAATCCTTAGTTTTGTCCATGAACTCGGCCATTTTATTTTCGCGCGGCTGCATGATATCCGCGTTGAAAGTTTTTCGATCGGTTTCGGTCCGAAGATCATAGGTTTTAAAAGGGGAGAGACGGAATATAAAATTGCGCCCATCCCTCTGGGCGGATATGTGAACATGACAGGAGAGGATCCAAGCGAAGCCGTTGATGCTGCCGATAAAAGGGCCTTTTCCAACAAGTCCATATGGACGAGGGTAAAGGTTGTTTCGGCGGGGCCTCTTACAAATCTTCTTTTTGCCTTTATATTGATGCCTGTGGTTTTCATGCTTGGAAGAATGGAACCGGAATATTTAAGCAAGCCGCCAGTGGTTCAAGCTGTTGAGAGGAATTCGCCCGCTGAAGCGGCTTCTTTCCAAAAAGGAGATCTGGTTACGGCTGTGGACGGCCGAAAAATTTCCACATGGGACGACTTTCAAAAGAAGATAATCGTTTCGGTCGGACAGAATGTTTCGATTTCATACGAGCGCAGCGGGGAGAAACTGGAAACAACGGTTACTGTCAAGGCCATGCCGGAAGTGAAGGCGGGCTACGTAGGCATTGAACCGATGTTTTTTGTCGGCAGCGAGA
The DNA here is from genome assembly GCA_016180865.1 of Deltaproteobacteria bacterium. Taxonomy (GTDB): domain Bacteria; phylum UBA10199; class UBA10199; family 1-14-0-20-49-13; genus JACPAJ01. The sequence goes on along the minus strand of JACPAJ010000096.1, from coordinate 10,703 downwards.
GCAAGATTGATGATGTGGCTGAAAATTCTGTCGCCGCAAAAGCGGGAATATTGAAGGGGGATAAAATTATAGCAATTAACGGGCAGAGTTTTGAAGGCTGGGCAGGGACAGCTGCCGAAATAAACAACTCCGAGGGCCGTGAAATTTTGCTCACTATAAGCCGCGATAACGGGATTTTTAATGTAAAAATCACGCCAAAATTTAGTGAAGAGCTTAAGAGATGGGTTATAGGCGTATTGTTTAAGCCGACGGAACTGCCGATGGTTAAAATACAATATGGCTTCTTTGATTCGTTTAAAAATGGCGCAGCTGAATGCCTGAATCTGCTTGATTTGACGTTTATCGTCGTTAAAAAGCTTTTTACCGGGCAGCTTTCTTATAAAGCGCTCGGCGGGCCGGTTCAGATAGCCCGCATATCCGCTGCTGCGGCAAGCTATGGAATCGCGGAATTTATCTATTTTATGTCTTTTTTAAGCCTTCAGCTCGGAGTTTTGAATCTTCTGCCGATTCCGGTTTTGGACGGCGGCCATATTTTATTCTGCGGCATTGAGGCCTGCATAAGGAGGCCGATTCATAACCGTGTCCGCGCTGTAATGCAATACGCCGGAATTATTTTTTTGCTTTCTTTTTTCCTGCTTATTACAGTGAACGATATCGACAGCATCTGGGGCATTAAAAACATAATCGGCAAATTTTACAGATGAAGGTTTTAAGCTTCGATACGTCCACATCAAGCGGTTCGGTTTCCGTCTTAGATAATTTTAAAGTTGTCGCGGCCGATTCTTATCTGGCGGAATCGAGCCATGCCGAAATCCTGTTTAATGTTATCGATAAGATTCTTGAAAGCAGCGGGCTGAAAATTGCAGATGTAGACGCAATAGGCGTTGCCATAGGGCCCGGCTCGTTTACCGGCTTAAGGATCGGCCTTGCTGCAGCAAAGGGGCTTGCACGCGCTAACAATAAGGCTCTTGTCGGAGTATCTTCGCTTGAAGCAATTGCTTGCGGTCTGCCGGAAAAGCATCCCGATAAAATTATAGTGCCGTGTATCGACGCAAAAAGAGGGGAGGTTTACGCAAGCGCTTATGAGGCTGGTGAAAAATGCCCATCTGCGCCGTTGCCCAGCCTCCAAAGGATTGTTGATGAATCGTCGTTTTCGCCGGATCAATTGTGCGCTATACTGGAAAAATTCGATTTAAAGTGTTTATTTGCAGGCAGCGGCGCTGATAGATATCGCGATCTGTTCACGTCAAAAATGGCCGGTAAATTTAACATGCTTTCCGAAAATATTTCTTCCGCCGTTAATATCGGACTCATAGCTTCGGAGAAGTTTAAAAACGGCCTGTCGGATGATGTTGCGCTGCTTGCGCCGAATTATATACGTCCGTCGGCAGCTGAGCAAAAAAGAAACCTACGCGGATAACATTTTCTTATATAAATTGATATATTCCTTTGCCGAAGCGTTCCATGAGAAATCGCACATCATCGCATTTGCCTGCAAGGCAAGCCATCTGGAGCGGTTTTTAAAAACGCTCAATGCTTCATGAATGCAGGCAATCAGCGCCTTTGGATCATAAACGGAGAATTTAAACCCGTTTTCCGCATGGTGAATTGTGTCGTCAAGCCCCCCCGTTGAGCGCACTATTGGAATCGTTCCATATTTCAGGCTTATCATCTGATTCAGGCCGCACGGTTCGTATCTGGAGGGCATCAGGAAAAAGTCGGAGCCGGCTTCTATCTGGTGCGCAAGCGAATTATCAAAGGCTATGCGCACGGCAATCTTCTGAGGATATTCCTTTGCGAGATTTAACAGCAATTCATGGTATTTCTTTTCTCCGGTTCCCAGAATCACAATCTGGATATCCATCTTCATCAGCTCTAGGCTCGCTTTTTCAAGCAGGTCGAAGCCTTTCTGCGAAGTTAATCTTGAAATGATTCCAATCAGCGGAATTTCGGGCCGTTGCGCTAATTTAAAAACTTCCTGCACTTTTGCTTTGCAACCGGCCTTTCCAGCCATATTGGAACGGCTGAATTTAGAAGGAAGATATTCGTCCGTTTCAGGGTTCCATTCGGCATAATCGATGCCGTTGACAATGCCCCACAGCGCATTTTTTCTATAGGCAAGCGCGTTTTCAAGGCCGCAGCCGAATTCAGGCGTTAATATTTCTTCCGCATATTTTTTACTTACCGTGCTGATCGCGTCGGCAAAGGATATTCCGCCTTTAAGAAAATTAAGTTTTCCATAAGATTCAAGTTTGTCGAACGTGAAATTTTCCCAACCAAGCCCGGTCAAGGGCATCATAGTATGCGGAAAAGATCCCTGATAACCCAAGTTATGAATTGTAAGGAGAGATTTCACCCTTTCGAAGCTTTTATGTTTTTTGTATATCGTTTTCAAATATACAGGCACCAGAGAAGACTGCCAGTCGTGGCAGTGAATGATATCGGGCTTAAGCTGAGATGCCGCAAAAAGCGCGGCCCTTGCGAAAAAAACGAAACGTTCGGCATTGTCCGGATAATCGCCTTCGGCAGTTTGATAAAGCTCGGAACGGCCAAAATATTTTTCCTGTTTTATTAAATAGGCAGTCACATTATGGGTAACTTTACATGTAAAGAGCTCTCCTTCCACATCAGTGTTTTCTAAGGATACTTTAAAGCTTGTTTTTGCGTCTTTCAGCTTGAATTTTTTCGGCGAAATCTTAGCCGTGTAATATGGAAGAATTATCGATATGTTATGCCCCTCTCTGGCAAGCGCAAGCGGCAATGCTCCGGCTACATCTCCAAGGCCTCCGGTTTTTGCAAACGGAACTGCTTCCGACGCTATCTGGATTATATTCATATCTAGGCGTCCACCTCTCTTAAGAATTGGGCTGAAACTTCCGGAGCGGTCGGGTTGATATAAAATCCGCTGCCGCGCTCGAAGCCGGCCATTCGTGTAAGTCTTGGCGTCAGCTCGATGTGCCAGTGATACACTTCCGGATTATGCATGGTCAAAGGCGCAGTGTGAATCATGAAATTATAAGGAGGATCGTTCAAAGCCTTTTCAAGCTTTTTCAGCGTGCGCTGGAATATCTGAGCAAGATGGCGAACCTCGTGTTTTGTGGCGTCTTCAAAATGAGCCGCATGGTTTTTCGGAAGAATCCAGACTTCAAACGGAAAACGCGGAGCGAAAGGGCAGATTACAATAAACTCTTCGTTTTCAAGAACCACCCGTTTCTGGTCTTCAATCTCCTGAGTAATAATATCGCAGTAAAGGCAGTGCTCTTTATAAGAGTAGTATTCATTCGAGCCGGTCAATTCTTCAATCACGGTTTTAGGCAGAATCGGGAGTGCGATAAGCTGGCAGTGGGAATGTTCAAGGCTTGCGCCGGCGCGCTGGCCGTGGTTTTTAAAGACAAGTATGTAGCGGAATCTTTTGTCCTTTTTTAGGTCGATAATCCTGTCTCTAAACGACCATAAGACATCTTCAAATTGCTGGTCGCTTAAATTTGCGAGCGTTTTATTGTGGTCTGGAGATTCAACGATGACTTCATGTGCGCCGATTCCATTCATCATGTCGTAAACTCCGTCGCCGCGCTTATTAAGCGAACCTTCAATCATTAAAGCGGGGAATTTATTCGGCACTACTCTGAGCGACCATCCGGGTTTATTGGGGTCCTGTCCGTGCTGCCTGTAAGCCAGAACTTCCGGAGGCGTGATATGCTCGTTTCCATAGCAGAACGGGCAGAATCCGCCTTTCTTTTCCTCTTTGTCGATTTTAAAATCCGACGGCCTTTGAGCCCTTTCGGTTGAGATGATGACCCATCGGCCTACAATCGGATCTTTTCTTAATTCCGGCATAACTCTCCTTGTGTTAGATTTCTTTAAAATTCAAACTTATGCTGAAATCGAATTTCTTTGTTCCAGCTCCGATAATGGCGCTCCATATTATACATGAGCCCTGATAAAGCAAGTCAAAACCCGACTCCGACTGCGAAACCGTCTGAACGGGATAGTACCAAACATCCATTTTGCGGCTTGATGCTATATTCAGTTTGAATTTATTATACTCATCGACAAGAGCCAAAAGATCGAGGCCGGATGAACTGCCGCAATAATCCATCAGCCTTCTTTCGCCGTCCGGAAGCAGATAATATCGGCCTGCGTCATGGCCCGCAAGAAGCGTAAAATTCAGCTCAGATCCGAATCGCAGAGGATTTTGAAGCGGGGCTTGCCATTCAAGACAATAATTAACGTTTAAAGATGCCTCTTTGCCGATGCTGTACGTTTTCGATATTTCCAGATTATCGCAGCGGGTTTTTAAAACAGCTTCCAATTGGCCGCATGAATCCACATTAAACGGCACATTGCACAGAAGATTGAGTTCGTGGCCTTTGCCGGAGTCGAGTTTGTCGGTGCTGATTTCGGCGGGCCATAAATGGTCGCAGAAGGAATGGCGGGCGCAGGGATCGTATGTGATTTTTCCGCATGAGTCGAATGTTCTGCTAATATCGTGGATTGAAGGCATGGGCGAGGCTTCATCTTTTTTTCCCGAGGAGCCGGCTGTCTGGGCGCTTTTTTTATGATAAGCCTCCTCTTTTCTGCTGAGGACATCCTGGAGATTAAGGCCGCTTTTCCTGTGGGAAAATTCTATAAGGCTTCCGCCGCTATCGGGCTTTACAACGGCGATTATTTCTTTATTTGAAAAAAACAGTTCGTCCGATTTATCGCAATCTATGTCGATTATTTCAATCGAAGGGCTCTTCTTAGGCTCCAGAACATTTTCAGCCTCGATCAGGTTTTTAAACACTGCGCTTCTTAAATAATTCAGGTACAGCCCCCCAAAGAGGCCGTGCCAATATGCGCAGTTGCACTGTGCGCGGTATAAGCTCTTTTTTGCTTCTTCAATATTTTTTTTCTGCTTCGATATTTTTTCGCTAACATGCAGCATTCTCTTGTGCATGTAGTTTGCTTCCGGGTATTTTGTCAGAAAATTGTCCCAGTAGCCGCCTCTTAGAAAAGACTTGGCATCTTCCCATTTTCCGGAAGCAGTCAAAAACTGTTTTATTTCTTCGTATTTTTGAATTGCATTCGCCGGCAGGGCCCATTCGCCCATTTCATGGTAAGAACAGGCAGGCAAATATACCGTTTTGGAAGGTTTGGCCGAATCCAAAAAATTTGATATCAGCTCGCAGCGTATTTTTTCAGAATTTTCCGTGAGCAGGGCAAAAAATCTTCGAAGCCAGCCCTTTTGGACGACCCATTCAAATGTGCCGGGCCACATTCCGAACTTTTCTCCGTCGTCGCCATAGGTGATGGCCGATCCATGGAACTTTTGTTCCATAGAAAGAAGATGCGCAATAACTTCTTCCGGCTGCTTAAAGGGGATTTGATACCGGAGAGTCTTGTCGGAAGCGAATATTGCAACTGTTTTTCCGTGGCGCTCCGTGAGATGATAGTTCAATATGTATTCATCAACAATGCCGGCTGCGCGAAAATGCTCGTCATCAAGTATTGTATACTCTATTTTATTATTCGCTAGTATTGTGGTGAGCGAAGGCTCCCAGATTCTTTCCGTCATCCAGATGCCGCGCGGTTTTTTCCCGCATTTGCTTTCCCAAAAATTTTGCATCGCCTCAATCTGTCCGCGTGCATCATCGGGCGGTATTATGGCAAGTATCGGTTCATAATAGCCGCCTCCGAGAGGTTCTACCTGGCCGCTTTTTATGAGCTTGACGAGCGCCGGAATGTAATCGGGCTCGTTTTGTTCGGCCCAGTCAAGCAAAGGCCCGGAATGATGAAGCGAAATTTTTATTTTCGGAAACTCCGCAAGCGTATTAAGGAGAGGCCAGTAACATTCCTTAAACGCCTTGTTAAAAATATGTTCGAAATTGCCGACCGGCTGGTGATTATGAATAGCCAACAATAAACTGATCATACGCTCCACATCTCTCTTTCGTATTTCTCGTCGGGGATTTTGAAAACCAGATGAGAATAATGCCTTACTTCGAGATTATGTCGCACAATTGTTATTACAACCGTGATTTCTTCTCCCGGTTTATACCCAAGATCGGCGAAATTGAGCCCCATTTCAAATACCGCCCTTAAAGCCCATTTTATATTATGGGTTCCGTTGTGGTATCCTTCTTCCGGACTGTTGACAAACTGCATTTGATACCGCCCATGTTCGAAAAAGAGCTTCAGTTTATATTTTTTATCGGCATCGTGGAGATAAATCACAATTTCCTCCCCCTCGCTTAAGGAAAATGTGATATTTTTGCTCAGCGGATTGAATCTGAGGAAAAATGATTCCGGATTGAAACCGAAAAAGATCGATTCGATAAGCTCATGGGATTGCCCCATCGGGCCGCGCCCTTTGCCGACGTCTATTTTTACGGAGTTTGCCCATTCAAAAAATGACGAGTTGATGCCGTCTATATTGGGATTAATAAAAGCAGCGGGGGCAAGCAGTGCGTTATGCTGCTGCACATCTTCCTCGTATTTAAAATTAGGCTCAAATAGGAAAACAGGAACATCGCGGCCCATCAACGCGAACGCATTTTTTAAATGCATCCTGAAAATTTTATCAAAATCGCTTTTGCATTCGGATTCAAAGTCGTCGTCAAACCACCAGAACCAGTCGCTTCCGCAGGCGGCGCCGAACGATTCCAGAGCAAGCAGCTCTTTTTCGTTACGGGTTTTATTGTCAATAATATCGGAAAATTTTGAGCCAAGCTCGTCAAATGTGCGTTTGATATAGCTCCATGCCTTGTTTTTCTGGGGTTTTCCGATCCATATTGCGTAGTTTGAATTAATCCATGAGCCGGAATACATGGTGTTTAATTTTTTTGTAGGCGGGTTTTCGGCGATATACCGGCTTATTGTAGATGTTCGTATGCCGGATTTTTTAAGATGTTCCATGAGGCCTGTAAGAAAGCGGCGGCCGTTGTCTTCATACGATTCCCAAGGGTTCTCGCCATCCAATATTATTGTTATCAGCGGGTTTTTAATTGATGTCTGTTTTGCAATGTTTTCAACTCTTGAAATTAAGTCTTTTACGGCCGTATCCGCAGGCATTTTAGCATATGAAAAACTTATTAGATCCGAAAGCTCCCTGTCGCGGAATATGGCCTTTGCGCTTTTTCCTTCGTGTTCCACGATATAGGGCTGATAGAGGTAATCGGCTTTTTTGCCTCCGACGCCGGACAATTCCAATATTCCTTCGTCGGTTGCGAACCATTCCACATCGGACTCGGAAAGCAGCGGTATTATTTCGGGCGATACCGATCCTTCGGCAGGCCATAAGCCGCGGGCTTTCTTTCCGGTAGTTTTCTCAAAAAAATCGAGGCCATGCTGGAGCTGGAATAGCGCATGCTTTGGGCCCGAGAATTTTGGCGGCAGTAAGGCGCCCGGCATGCATCTTTTTGCTGTGTCGGTGTTTATTAGAAGCGGCAGAATTGCGTGAAAAAACGGGGTGGTTGTCAGCTCAACATTGCCAGGGCTGTTTTTTATGAGAGAAAGCAGCCGTTTGAGAACTTCCGATTGGATGTCTAATACCGCTTTTTTATCTTCCTCTGTGAAGAGGTGGCCTGAAGAATGAATCGAAAGCATGCGGCTTATTTCCGGAAACTCCTCGCGCGCTTTAAATCCGAACCAGACAAGATTGTAATAAACCTGAATATCAAGATAATCCTTCCATGAAAAATAACGGATTGTATTTTCAATGTCTATGCCGTTTAGATTAGAGCCCCTATGTTGAAATAATTTTAAATACCTCGGGTGGGGCGCAATCATCTTATCGGGATTTGCCATAAAGAAATTTTTCAAGATAAACATTTTCTGCGCGGGCGTAAGCTCTTTTGCATCGACGCGCGAGATGTCTAAAAAAGAATCGGAAGCTCCCAATTCAACATATTCGCATATTTGTTTCAAAAGTGACGGCACAAAGTTGATATTTGCGCATACGCTGCCGGCATCGGCATAGAGCTTCAGCATGTCGTAATAGGAGTGAATTCCGTGAAGGCGGACCCAAGGCTGGGCGGAACTTCCCGATGCCATATCGCGGTAATAGGGCTGATGCATATGCCATAGAAATGCCAAAGTTGGATTCATAGTTAAGCCAGTTTCATTCCTTTAGGTATTACTACAATTCCGCCGGGAGATACAAAGTATTTCTTTTTATCTGACTTTGCGTTGTAACCGATAACCGTGCCGGCGGGGATATCGACATCCTTATCTATTATTGCGCGCCTGATTTTTGCGTGTCGTCCGACAGTGACGTTTTCGAATAATATTGATTCTTCAATCAGCGCATAGCTGTTTATTCGGACATTGGGTGATAAAATAGAGCGCATGATTCTGCCTCCGCTTATGATACAGCCGTCCGATACGAGGGAATCCGTTGCCATGCCTACGCGTTTTGCTTTTTCATCGGCAAACACAAACTTTGCCGGCGGGTGAGAGTCCATGGCGGTTCTTATCGGCCATCGGTCATTATAAAGATTGAATGCCGGTGTGACGCTTACAAGATCCATGGAGGCTTTCCAGTATGCGTCTATCGATCCGATATCCCGCCAGTATCTTGTTTCGGAGGGCATCATTCCCGGAAATGAATTTTGGCCGAAGTTATAAACCATAACGCGTGATTTTTTATAAATCGATGGAATAATATCTTTGCCGAAATCGTGGGCGGAGTTTCTGGCATCTGAGTCATGCACAACTACATGAGCCAGAAAGTCGGCTCTAAAGAGATAAATACCCATTGATACAAGAGCGAAATTTTTATTATCCGGAAGCGGGAACGGTTTTTTTGGTTTTTCCTGAAAATTGATCATCCGCCACGACTTATCAACGCCGATCACGCCAAAAGATGACGCTTCGGATTTAGGAAATGGAATCGCGGCAATCGTCATGTCGGCATTATTGCGGACGTGAAAGTCGACCATTTGTCTTATATCCATCCGGTAGATATGATCGCTTCCAAAAACGCAGACTATATCCGCATGGGCGTCTCTGACGAGGTTTAGGTTTTGGAATACAGCGTCAGCGCTCCCTTTATACCATGATCTTCCAGTGCGCATTTGCGCCGGAACGGGGTCTATATATTGATCGATGATCGGCGAAAGAAACCAGCCCTTTTTAAGATGCCGATTGAGAGATTCCGATTTGAATTGGGTCAGCACTTTGATTTTATAAATTCCTGAGTTGACAAGGTTTGAAAGGACGAAGTCGATAATGCGGTAATGGCCGCCAAATGGAACGGCTGGTTTTGCCCGTTCTATGGTTAAAGGCATTAGCCTTGATCCCTCTCCACCGGCAAGTATAAATGCTAATATCTTTGGCATAGATTTCTACACTATACTTGAGTCCGAATTGATTTGCAAGATTTGCAAGACGGACGTACATTGGTAAACAACAAAAACATATGAATTATAGATGTGAACATACGGATAAACATACGAATAACATACGGATTTGTACGAATAAGACGGAGAAATATGGAGAAATATGGCTTACCAAAAGTTAAATAAGCATGGTTCTCAAGTTTTTATGAGTCTATTCTGGAGATTTTAGAGATATACGCTAAGATTTAGCGGAATTTTTTTGCTATAGATGTGTCATAGCAAATTTAGCCACACGCATTATATTAATATATAAAAGATATTATGTTGATATTATCCAAATGCTAATTCTGGCAGTTTTTTTCTTATTTGTAACAATAGAAATTGTAACTCGTTGTATTTTCCAATTACCCACTCGGGGTTTCCAACAAAATATGTGTGTGATATGTTCAAATCCTCTGGATTATTTAAAACAGCATTTACCATTTCCCGATATATTTTCTGCCTGTTTTCATCTGATTCTGATAACCCAAGGTAAGACGGAGCCGGTGTTATCAGCGGATCTTTCCGGCCATAAGCATAGTAACAGTAAGAAGACCATTTATTTTGCCTAGGATGTCTAACTTTTCTTACCCTATATTGATTAAGATCTATATATCTCATGACGGTCAACATATACTTATCGGACTCAATTTGTGGAGACTTAAATCGGTCCATTACTACTTGGCCACATCGCTTTAGGTGTTTATTAAGCTTTTTGGCGAATTGACAGTTAACAACACGAAAGAAAGCTGAAAAGTCTTCTTTTCTTTTCAAGTGTCCTACCAAGTGAGGATGGTTGTCCATAAAATTGTATGCGTAAATTTCAATACCATATTTTTCTTTATATTTTAACAGCAGATCATAATAGATATTTTTTGCCCAGTCACATTTAAGGAGCCAATCTTTATTATGACATTGCCATGTGACGTGAAAGTATGAATCATCACTTATAATAAGATATCTCGGTAAATATGGCATACGCTTATGAGCCTATTGAAAAAGCGGGTGATATTTTTATTATTATATCAGCTCCGATTTTCAAAAAATATCAGGCTGCCAGAAAAATCTCGAAGTCTTCTGACTTCAGGACTTTTCTTGTCCCTGAAATTGCCATTTGATATTCAAGCCATCTTCTTTTCAATGAACCGCTCTGTAAGCTAACCAGTTCTTTGGAGGCGCTGCCGCTAATCTTGCCATCTGCTTCAAATTCACCACAATCGCCGTCATATACCCTTAGATCTTCAAGCTGTCTGCGTCCATTCCAGCGTGCATCTTGTACCCAAAAAACGGCTTATCCTTCTTCTTAAACCCCCATCGCGCATCCTGATCCGGATGACCCTTCAT
>JACPAJ010000133.1:26559-27040 GCA_016180865.1 Deltaproteobacteria bacterium | reverse complement strand
GCGGACGTTTACTTCAAAAAGCGGTTTGGCGGTTTTTGAGGTCAATGCTTTGACCGCTTCTTCGTCCACGACTTTTTCTTCTTTTTTCGCTTCTTCTCCTTTTGGATTGAAAGCTTCTTTCATCTCTCCGGTGCCAAACGGGAACCCGTGTCCGAAAACTCTTTTGAGCGGCTCCCCGCGTTTTAAGCTACGCAGGTAGCTTTCAAATCTTTTTTTGCTTTCTTTAGACGCCGGCCTGGCAACAATTTGCATAGCGGCCCCCTCTCCCACTTCATTCATTTTTGAAAAACTGCCGACTATCGCTGAGAAAGTGTCCATCCCGATTTCCTGATATGTTCTTATTGGCAAAGCGTAATTCTCGCCCTGTTTTAGGTAAGCGCCGGCGGTCGCGCCGCTGGGATTAAAGATATTGTAGTCGTCGTCGGCTTCCTCAACCGAAGCATTCGCCCAAATGCCATGAATCTGCTTCACGGCAACTTCT
>JACPAJ010000133.1:0-26515 GCA_016180865.1 Deltaproteobacteria bacterium | reverse complement strand
GCCCAAATGCCATGAATCTGCTTCACGGCAACTTCTCTTACAAGGCGCGGCACAGAAAGGTAAAATTTTATTTCTTCGCCGATGTGCGGAACGGCTATTGCAAGAACAAAAGGTTTTTTGAGCGATGCCAGACCGCTTAGAAGCTGTTCGGTCAGATTTATCTCCTGCTTGAAATCTTTTTGCGTCGAACTCTCTGTGATTTCTTTATGTATTTTCACCGATAAAAGAACCATCTTGAGCGAATCGCGAAGCAGTCGCCCGCGTAAAAATTTCACCAAAAAGTATATTCCTGCGCCAAGTGCTACTGCCAATAAAACAAAAAATAAAATAATCATATCGTTAAGTTGCGCTACTTCAATATTCCCCTTCTCTGCAGCTCTGGATAAAGTTTCGCCGCCAGCGTGTCGTGAAACGCGTCCATAACGAACGGACTTGATTTCATTGCTTCCGTGTTTGCCTTATCTAAACCATGTTGAAAAGCGAGGTCAACGAGATATTCTATTTCGAGCTTGGTTTCGGCCGGAGCGCTTGCGGCATATGCCGGTAATGCGCCGCCCTGCGCTTGTTGCGGAGTCGGCGGCGGAGGCGGTGTGATTATAGATTGAATAGATTTCTTAACGATTTCTTGGCCGCTTAACGCGCGGCTTTCCGGATTTTCGCGGTGCCTTTGTATTTCTTCTGCCAGCCGCCTCATATCGGCTTCCAACGCCTCTAATTTGAAATCGCCGGATAAGTTTTCTGCCATAGTATTAAAAATTTCTAATTAACCTAATTGCTCTAATTCCTAATCAAATCCCAATCACCTAATTTCTTAATTTCTAATTTTCGTCATTGGACATTGATTAGGTCAATTAGGAATTAGATATTAGAAATTATATAATTGACATCATGAAATCAAAGCACATTTGGTTGCTTTTATTGGTTTTAATTATAGCAGGATTCCTGCGGCTCTACCATATAACCACGGTGCCGCCGGGGCTTTATCCAGACGAGGCCATGAACGGCAATAACGCCCTGCAAGCCATACAAACCGGGAATTACAAAGTTTTCTATCCCGAGAACAACGGGCGCGAAGGGTTGTTCATAAACATTCAGGCGCTCTTTTTGAAATTTTTCGGCTCTTTCTTTTGTCTCCGGAATGTCCGATTTCGTCAGTGCGACGATTTCCGGCAGAGCTGCAAGCTCCGAACTGTATTTTTTCAGCTCGTTTTTAATTACAGCGTACGATTTTTTAGGGTCGTTATGCATCGGATTTTGCACATCCAGTAGATGAACAATAACCCGCGTCCGTTCGATATGGCGCAGGAACTGAAGCCCAAGCCCCAAGCCCTTATGGGCGCCTTCTATAAGGCCCGGGATATCGGCAACTGTAAAGTTTACGCCCTTATATCCAACCATGCCAAGGAAGGGAACCTTTGTCGTAAACGGATAATCCGCAATCTTCGGCCGCGCGTTTGAAATGGCCGAAATCAGCGTCGATTTGCCGGCGTTTGGAAGGCCCACAAGCCCCACATCTGCAAGCAGTTTCAGCTCCAGATGAATTTTTTTGCATTCGCCTTTCCCGCCTTTTTCCGCCCTGCGCGGCGCCTGATTGGTGGAAGTTGCAAAATTCATATTGCCCCGCCCGCCTTTTCCGCCAATTGCAACAACCGCTTCCTGGCCGTGGCGCGTGAGGTCTGCTATTATCTCTTTGGAATTCAGATCGCGGATGATCGTTCCAACCGGAACCATCAGCTTAACATCGTGCCCGGCCGCGCCGTTCATCTGGCTCCCCATCCCATGACTGCCTCTGCCGGCTCTTATATGCCTTCTGTAACGGGCATCCATTAAGGTGGATAGACCGCCGTCCGCCGCAAAGATCACGCTGCCGCCCCTTCCGCCGTTGCCGCCGTCCGGGCCGCCCCTCGGCACGAACTTTTCACGCCGAAAACTGACGCAGCCGTTTCCGCCGTCCCCTGCAAAGACTTCAATGTCTGTTTCGTCGATAAATTTCATAAAAACAAAAAACCCCCGTTTTCACGAGGGTTGGTGTATCTTATTCAATATTTAACATCCTTGAAAGACAAGATAATCAAGCCGGCTTGATGCAGGCGTATTTTTTATTCAGGCGATTTATAAACTCAACTACGCCCGGCACTTTGGCATAAAGCGTAAAATCACGCCCCATTCCGACATTTTTGCCCGGATGTATTTTTGTTCCGCACTGGCGAATAATAATTTCGCCGCCGCCTACAACCTGGCCCGCATAACGCTTTACGCCTCTGCGCTGCCCGTGACTGTCGCGACTATTTCTTTGTGAGCCTTCTGCCATAAAATCTCCAGCTTAAGCGCTTATGTTAATTATCTTTACGCCCGTGAAATACTGCCTGTGGCCAAAAATTTTCTTATAGCCTTTGCGCCGTTTTTTCTTAAAAACCAGAATTTTATCAAGCCTGTCCTGTTTAACTATTTCGCCCTCTACTTTCGCCCCTTCAATATAGGGCTTTCCGACTTTGGGCTCATTATCGTTGCCAACCAATAAAATCCGGTCGAAGCTGATCTTATCGCCGACTTTGCCTTCAAGCTTTTCGACTTTAACCACCAAGTCCTTTGAAACTTTGTACTGTTTTCCGCCGGTTGCTATTATTGCGTACATATAAATATCCTTTAAACCTTTTAATAAAGACGCCGTTAGCTAGCAGAAGGTCGTGCCAAAAGTCAAGGGAAACCGTTAATTTTCCGTTAGTTCAAACTGCTCCTGATGATAATCGGCCATTTCTTTGATAATAATCGTCTTTTTGGTTAATTTCTCCAGATCTTCCAAGAACTTACGCTCTTCATTATATAGAACGTTCGCGATCTGCGGATTGGCGCAGACGGTTATCTGGCGGCCCTTTGCCTTTTTAACCTCCCGCATGATTTCCCTGAATATGTCGTAGCATATGGATGTCGGGCTTTTTAAATAACCCTTGCCGTCGCAGTACGGGCACGGGTCTGTCAGCATATTTCTTAAGTCGTCGCGGGTCCTTTTGCGCGTCATTTCGACTAAACCAAGTTCGGAAACTTTTGTGATCGTTGTTCTGGCCCGATCTGGTTTTAAGGCCTCCCTCAGCGCATTGAAAACTTTTGTTTTATTTGAATGCTTATTCATGTCTATAAAATCTATGACGATGATTCCGCCGATATTGCGAAGTTTCAGCTGATAAACAATTTCGCGGACGGCTTCCAGGTTTGTCCTTAAAATCGTATCTTCCAGATCGCGCTTGCCGACGAATTTTCCCGTATTGACATCCACGACGGTCAGAGCTTCGGTCTGCTCTATGATAATATAGCCGCCGGATTTGAGCCAAACCTTTTCGCCAAGAGCTCTTGTTATCTCCACTTCTATTCCGTATTTATCAAAAAGAGGATCTTCGCTGTCGTTATAAAATATCCTGTTTTTTAATTTCGGCATGAATTTTTCCACAAACGTTCTGATTCTTTCGAATTCATGCCTGGAATCGACAACCAGCTTCTCCACATCGGCGGAAAACATATCCCTTATGACCCGGAGCACAACGTCGAAATCGGCATGAATAAGCGAAGGAGCTCTCGCCTCCCGGGCCCGTTCTCTTATTTCGCCCCAGAGTTTTGTGAGATACGCAACGTCGGCTTTAAGCTCTTTTAATGAAACTCCTTCGCTTGCGGTGCGGACGATAAAGCCGGAGCCTTTCGGCTTAAGCTTATTGACGATTTCTTTCAGGCGATTCCGCTCGTTGCCGTCTTCTATTCTGTGCGAAATGCCTATATGATCCACCGTCGGCATGAATACAAGATATCTTCCGGGAAGAGAAACGTAAGAAGTAAGCCGCGCGCCCTTGGTTCCAATAGGCTCTTTTTCCACCTGAACGAGTATCTCCTTCCCCTCTTTCAAAAGATCCTGAATTGGAGATTTTTTCTGCGCCTTTTCGATCTCTTCCAGCATCCCTTCGGGAACCATAATGTCCGATACATGCAAAAATGCGGTCCTTTCAAGGCCGATATCGATAAACGCCGCCTGCATGCCTGGCAGAACGCGCACAACCTTTCCTTTATAGATATTGCCGACTATATCGGCCTCATGCACCCTTTCGACATAAAACTCCGCAACAGAGCCGTTTTCAAGGCGGGCGACTCTGGTCTCGCCAAGCGTCACATTCACAATCAGTTCATTTGCCATATTTTCATCTCCGGTTTAACTTTTCTGCTTCTGTATAGCAAACGACCGGCTACAAACGCAACTGTTCTTTATACTGTTTTTTTACGCAACTTTTTTCTAGCCCCGTCGATAACAGTGCCATGGCGGTAGAGCTGCAGCAAAAAATCATAAGCTTCATTAGAGAAGTGGTCATTCCGGAGGAACGGAAGGAAAATCCCAAGTTTTCCGAGAAAAATCTTGATGCGGCATTTCGCGCGACGGATGATGATTATTGGGCGGATACAAACGTTCAACCGAATGAAAAACTGGATTATCAGGAGGGCTTAAACTTTTCCTTATTCAAATATGATAAACAGGCAAAAAGAGATGTGTATGCGGAAAGATTCGAATCGTACACCGGACTGGACGTCCCTTGGCATCTTTCACCTGATGAGGGAAAAGATCCTGATGTCGCTAAAAAAATCGAAGCGATCGATCAAATAATCTTATTATTGGATGCGGTTATTAAAAACAGCTCTCCTCAAGGCCAAACTATCAGCTGCACGAACTATGAGAGGAAGATGGCGATTGGCCTGATGGCATTTCTATATCATCGCCCAACTGGAAAAGGGGAAATTGAAAAAGGATTTACCGATCTCTTAAAGGGCGAGGGAATAATCGATTTTGCATATGCGATAGCAGGTTTGGAAGATACACTGCTGGATTGCGATAAAAATCTATGCGGGTTAAGCCAAAACGGCCTGCCAACCCCCCTAGGCCATGAAGAAGCGGTTTATGACCGGCTAAAAAACAACAGAGGAAAATGTACCGAAGCGTCCTATTTATTCAGGCTAGCGGCCGGCCGCGCCGGATTAAACACAGGATTTGCCGTTGCCAGCACAACTTTGGACGGATCTCTTAATCATCAATACAATATAGTATATTTAAGCGATGGAACCTCTCTATCTATTGATGTAGCGTGTGGATCTGTAAATGAAACCTACACGAAAACAAAGCCGGTTGATGACTATGAGGCGCTGGCAAACTATTACAAAGCGAAAGCCCAGGCAGGCATGCACGCAGGCATGCCGGCAGCTATAATAGATAAATATTTCCAAATTTCTCTCTCTTTGGATCCCGCCAATCCACATACGCACATGTACTATGCTTCTTTTCTTGCTAATAATTATCGCATCGATGAAGCGGATAAACACTTTAAGCTGATGTTGCAATATGGAGGAGATAAATCTATAATCGCAAGGCTTAATTTTGGAAGTGCGCTGGCTGAAGACGGGAAACTTAATGAAGCAAAACCGCATTTTCAATATGTCTATGATAACCTGAAACCATTAATCGACAAAGATAAAAAAGATCAAGATAAGGCTTTAGTCTTTTACCGATATGCCAGCGCAGCGCTCTATTTAGGTAAAGTGGAAGAAACCGTTTCTTTCTGCCGCAAAGCCATTGAAATGGACCCAAGTCAGCCAAAATTTTTCACTAAATACGCCGAAGCTCTTAAAACCCGCGGAGATAACGAATCATTAATTGAGGCAAAGGGAATCTATGAAAAGTTAATGGATGCAACATTTGATGATCAGCAAGACCTTGAATATGCCGTTTATGGCTATTTCTCTCTCTTCTCAGACTTGCAAACGAAGGGACTGATATCTCCTGAAGAGCTGGAAAAATCATTTAAGCTGGCTCTGGAAAAACAGCCGGACAGCTTTACATTAATATATAATTATATGGTGTCTCTGCATGAAAATGGCCGCACCGACGACTGCCTGAAAGTTGCGAGACAGCTCGCATCACTCCCCTCAGACAAACAATATCATTCTTATTTGGCGTCGGCCTATGAAATGCAGGGCGAAATCCTGCTTGGCAAAGGGTTTTTTGATGAAGCCCGCGTTATGTATGAGAAGGCAATTAATTTTGATTCTGCCAATGCTATAACTTATAATAATTATGCTGTCTGCCTTCAAACGCTGGCAGATCAAAAAACAGATCCAGAGGAGAAGGAAGCTTTGCTGGCCCGTTTTAAAGAAGCGCTACAAAAAGCATGTCTGCTGGATAAGACTCTCCCTTCATGCCAAAAATAACCGTCCAAAACGTCAAAAAAGTGGCGCATAATCAATAAGATATCAATTTGAGGCCTTTTGCGGCAGTAAGAGCCCAATATTGCTGATATTTTTTTCTTACAAAACGGCACGCTTTTTGCTATTGTTTCGGGTAGAGGAACATCTTATGCATAAAAATGTCATTATCTTTATATTCCTTATGGGGCTTATCTTTCCCGCCTGCACCGGCCAGATTTCAGGCCGTGTTTTTCTGGATAAAAACGGTAATCAGACAAAAGACAGCGATGAACCGACTTTGGGCAAGGTTGCTTATACGGTCACATACGAAAAATGGAGCTCTTCCACAAAATCATTCGTAAACGCGAAGGAGCTGAAAAACGATTTAACCGCAGATGACGGGACTTTTATTATTCCAAAAGAGGATGAAGGCGATTACTGCGTGAATATAAAAGCCGCTGCATCTTCATATTTCAGCTCGGAAACCCAGCCGACGGTTACATTGCCTGCATCAAAAGCGGTTAAGGCGGAAACAGCGGCTGATGAAACTGAAGAATCCGCAACCGAAAATAAGGACGGCGATAAAGATGCGGACACTAAGAAAGAACCTCCGCCTAAGAAAGAGCCTCCGCCGCCGCTTGCTTCAGCATCTTCGCTGAAAAACTGCATCAGAGTCAGCAATTTCGCTTCAACCGACACTCTTGACGTGCCGGTTTCGCTGGACTACGAAAAATCGATGTCTCCGGTGCTGGATGTTTCGACAACCGAACCTAAGGAAATCGCAGCCGGAGAAACTTTTGAAATTTTGATATATTATCCCAGGACAGCCTTACGGAAGATGTGCTGGTGCCCGTTGCGGTTCAGCTGAAAGCGCTGCCAAACCCGCTGAAGAACGAGGAGACTGTAAAAATTTCTCCAAAGGCCGTCTGCCCCAATGACGCAACGATTAACCTTGAAGAACATTCTTTTAAAATAAAGAAAGTGAAATTGCTCCAAATCCTGCAGAATATCGAAGGAAAAGTTGAATTTGGAAATCTGCTGACATTGTCGACCGATGTCAAAAATAGCGGCCCTTCGGATTTTTCCGACAGCGCCACTCTCGTTATAACTCTTCCTGAATATGTTGATATAACATTTTTTTCGTCCGCATGCAGAAACCTTGTGCAGCAGATCCAGTGCGACATTGATAATATAAGCTCCGGCGAGTCAATTCCTTTCAAAGTGATATTCAGGCTCCCTGAAGAAGCGGAAATCGACGAAAATTATATAACTTTAATTGAAACTGAATTGAAATTCCTGGACGACAGCGCGCCTTTGAAAGCCACAGACATACCAATCAGCATCCCAAAGGCCCTTTCACCTCCGCAGTGATGACCCTCACGCCTTTGGGGAGAGTTTCGTTTAATATCTCGATAATATTCCCGCGGTTTGGAATTTCGCCGTTTAATTCGACGTTTCCTTTCAGGTTCTCCCCTTCTTCCCCGACTTTCAAAGCCCGCTCAAGGCTTAGTTTCATGTGAGGATGAAATCCCTGCGAATAACGGACCGGAAGCCCCGCGCGCCTAAAAGCCCGCCTGAAAAGCTGCATTAGTTCCAGATGGGAAAGCATGCGCATCAGGCCGGTTTTACTGTATGTGAAATACAACATTTTTCACCTCTTTAAAATCGCACACCCCGCATCCGGAACATTTATGTTTTACACAATCCTCGGTCGGCGCGCCTGAAAGGGCCTTTGAATATTCGTCTCTTAAAAATTTCCGGTCGAGTTCGGAATATAAATGATTCCAAGGCATCTTTTCCTCCGGCGTTCGCTCGCGTTCTATATATTCATGAGGATCAATCCCGCATCTTTTAAAAGCTTCCATCCAAATATCGAACTTAAAATTTTCGTCCCACGCATCGAATCGGGCTCCGTTATTCCACGCTTCGACAATTGCCGATGAAAGTCTTTTATCGCCTCTGGAAAACACCCCTTCAAGAAAGCTTAAGCGCGCGTTGTGCCACTTCAGCTCGATTCCGCGGCGGCGGAGCAGACCTTTAAGCATATCCTGTTTTTCAAGAGTTTCATTGATGGAAATCTGTTTTGCCCATTGAAATGGAGTGTGCGGTTTCGGCACAAATGTCGAAACGCTGGCGGTAATCGTAATATCGCGGCGGATTCTCCTGCCGCAATCGCATGCCTTATTTACAAGTTCGGCAATTGCTTTAACATCTTCTATCGTCTCTGTCGGAAGGCCTATCATGAAATAAAGTTTTAACTGGCGCCATCCGGCGGAGACAACCCTTTCGATCGTCGCAAGAAGATCTGCTTCGGTATTGCCTTTGTTAATAACTAAGCGCAGCCGTTCCGTTCCGGCCTCGGGAGCAAGCGTAAATCCGCCGTGAAGGCTCCTTTTTAGAACGCCTATTGTATCCTTTGTAAGCGACTCGACCCGCAAAGAAGGCAGATTTATATTTGTCCATTTATCCGCAGCTGCGGAGGCAATATTTTTTAGCGTATCGGGCAAGCCTTCATAATCACCTGCTGAAAGCGACAAAAGAGAAAGCTCCTCGTGTCCGGTTAAGTCAAGGCCCTCCTTCGATAAATTTTCTATCTTTTCGGAGCTCCGCTGGCGCACGGGCCTGTAAATAAATCCCGCCTGGCAGAATCTGCATCCTCGCGCGCAGCCGCGCTGAATTTCAACTCCCACGCGATCGTGCACTACTTGCATGAATGGAACAACCCACTTTTTTGGATATGACGCGCTTGTAATATCGGGGACGATTGCCTTTTGTACGCTATCGATTTCGGGAGATTGCTTCGTCGTCCCTCGACAAGCTCGGGATTCCTCGCAATGACAGGCAGGGGCGTACATTCCCTTAATCTTCGATAATCTACTCAATAAATCATGCTTCCTGTTTCCTGTTTCCTGCTTCCATCCTTTATACACATCCGTTATCTCTTTCACCGCCTCCTCTCCGTCGCCGAGAAGAATGGCGTCAAAAAACGGCGCCACAGGTTCCGGATTAAACGCGCCGACGCCGCCGCCTATTATCAGCGGATATTTTTCATCGCGTTCGGAAGCAAAGAACGGAATTCCGGCCAGATTTAAAATCGTTAAAATGTTCGTATATGTAAGCTCATACGGAAGCGTAATTCCGATAATGTCAAAATCGTGCAGTTCTCGCAGCGATTCCAGCCCCCATAGCGGCGATTTTGTTTCGCGCATGGCTGCTTCCATATCGATCCACGGCGTGAAAGCCCGGTCCGCAAGCACATTATCCATGCCGTTTAAGATGGAATATATTATCTGCAGGCCGATGTGGCTCATGCCGATTTCATAAACATCCGGAAAAGCAAGGCACCAGCGAATTTCGGCCGAATCCCATGGCTTATTCGCGGAATTTATCTCTCCGCCGATGTAACGCGACGGGCGCCTCACTTTTGAGAGGAGAAGCTCTAGCTGTTCATTTGCAAGCATCATAAGATTACCGGAATCTCCGCAGATGGAGCTATGTTTACAATTTCAAAAGCCGCTCTTTTTGCGGAAGAAAGTCTTTTATTGCGTTTGTAAATGTCAATAACCGCATCAGCCACAGTTGTATTATAGCAAAAACGTTTGGAATCATCGGGGTCGGTATATGTCACGCCGATTATATTTTGAATAGGCGAAAAAATTTTTCCTTTTATCTTAAATTTTAATCCAAAGCCTTCAAATTCCCAGAAGCCAAGGCCGTATCTTCCTTTGACAATCAGTCTTTCCGAACCGGCGCTTGTGCTGATAAATCCGAGTCCGAAAAATCTATTTGCTAAAAGCTCCAAAAATGCCGGCTCATCTTCATTGAAGCTGATGCAATTTGCCCACGCCCATTCTTTCGAATAATGCTTTCCCCAGACATGCCCCTGATGAAGCTTTTCGCCGTGAACTTCATACTTAACCCCGTTAATTGTAAAAAAACCGTCGGCGATAACGTTTTCATTCGGCGCAACAACTTTTGTCGTAGGAAACGGAAGGTAATAAAGCGGAAACGGCAGATTTTTAAAACTTGTCTCGCGCGCCTTCCAAGAGATATTCCACGAAACGTCATTGCCGTTCTTAATCAGACGGCCGCCGGCACCGCAATTATTTAAAATTGCTCCGCCGATATTCAGCTCAAACTTGGTTTTATAAAAAGCGAACTCATCTATTCCAACCGTCTCTTTTATCGCAAAGTTTCTTTTCGAATTTTTAGCGTCAAAAAAAGCAGCCCACACGCTTGCTTCCGGCCGGCCGCCAATGGGCGATAAAAAAGTATAACGAAGCCACAAGGCGGCATCAAGGCCTTTAATATTTACTTTAAGATAGTAATTCTCGTAAAACGGTTTTTCGCGGCCGTTCCACTTCGGCAGATTATCGACTTCGGATATTAACATAATTTACCCTTTAAATCATAACCCTTGATGCCCGTTATAACGCAGCTGGAAAATTCTCCAACTTTTATTTTTTGCGCTTCGCTTTTTGACTGTTCGATAAATGTGATGCCGTCAATTTCAGGGGCCTGGCCGGTTATTCTGCCCGCGTTCTCGCCTTCAATTAGAATTTTTAGCTTTTTCCCGACCAAACCTTTATTTCTTCTGCGCGCCACTTTCGCCTGCGCCTCCATAATAGCGTTGCGCCTTTCTTCTTTAACCTTTTTCGGCACTTGGCCGCTAAGTTTGGCGGCATAAGTCCCTTCTTCCTGCGAATATGTAAATGCGCCGAGATGATTAAAATGCCCTTCTCTTACGAATGAAAGGAGTTCCATAAATTCTTTTTTAGTTTCGCCGGGAAAACCAACGATCAGAGATGTTCTAAGAGTTATATCAGGCATCTTCGTGCGCAACTTTGCGACAATCTTTCTTACATCATTTCCATTTTCTTTGCGCCGCATCGCAGATAAAATTTTATCGCTTACATGCTGGATCGGAATATCGAGATATCTGCAAACTTTAGGCAGCTTTTGCACGGCGCTTATAAATTCGTCCGTTATGCTTGTGGGATAGGCGTACATAATGCGGATCCAGAAATCGCTTTTTAAATTATTTATCCTCTCAATCAATTTTGCAAGATTAGAACCGTCTTTTAAATCAACCCCATATGAAGTTGTATCTTGCGCAATTAGATTCAGCTCCTTCGCGCCGTTATCGATAAGCATCTTTGCCTCCACAGCGATATCGTCCATCGAACGGCTCCGGAATTTTCCGCGAAGCTTGGGAATTATGCAGAATGAACAGCCGTGAAAGCACCCTTCGGCGATTTTGAGATAAACCGCATGCTTTGCTGTGGCGATCTTCCGCGGTGTTGTCGCGTTATGAATATATTGGGGAGTGTTAATTGTCTGCATGGCAAGCTCTCTGTCATCCTGAGGCCGCCGGCCGAAGGATCCCATGCGTTTAATTGCATTCACTGGATCCTTCGCTTCCTTCGGTTGCTCAGGGTGACATAACAATTCCACAATCTTATGATATTCCCCCGTGCCGATAAACAAATCGACTTCCGGCAAAAGCTTTGCCAGCTCGCTTTTGTAGCGCTGAGGAAGACAACCGGTGACAATTAGTTTTTTGCACTTCCCTTTCGCTTCCCCCCTAGGGGTGGGGGTGGCCTTATATCCACTCATCTCCAATATCGTATCCACCGACTCTTTTTTAGCATCCTCAATGAATCCGCACGTGTTAACAATTAAAATCTCCGCTTC
Source organism: Deltaproteobacteria bacterium (assembly GCA_016180865.1). Lineage (GTDB taxonomy): Bacteria > UBA10199 > UBA10199 > 1-14-0-20-49-13 > JACPAJ01. The sequence goes on along the minus strand of JACPAJ010000133.1, from coordinate 14,611 downwards.
GGCAGGATTCTGAACGATTTTATAGCCGGCTTTTTCCAAAAGGCCGAGCATCACCTCCGAATCAACGAGATTTTTCGGGCATCCAAGGCTGATTAAACCGACAGTTTTCATTTTAAACGCCCCTGTGGTTTTTCTAAAAGCCACCTAATTATATTATAATGATTAACGTGATATTTTTTAAGAACCTCCGGCTCGATATCGGCCTTTGATGTTAAGATGAAGTTATCGCCTCCCTTTAGATATTTGTCTGAAAGATTAAAAACTCCTAATTCCCTCGCCAAATTATCTTTATCCAGACCGGAGCAAACCTGGTATTTGTCATAGTAAATATCGTCACGGCGTAAAATAAAGTCGACTTCCCGCCCTCTTTCATTGGCACCATAAAAAATATTACCGTTTTTTTTCTTTAAATGGAGAAAAATTAGATTTTCCAGTTTCATTGAAAGATTTTCGCGACTTGGACGGAAAAGGCTTGTAAGCCCAACGTCCGTTGCAAAATATTTCTTTGAAGAAGAAAATACCTTGCGTTGTTTCCAGTCGAACTTGTTCAGTTCGAAAACAACGAAGGTCTTGGCAAAATAGCTGACATATTTTATGACCGTTTCAACTTTGACCTCAAGGCCAAGCTGTTTTATCTTGTTTTTAAGATTGGTATATGAGACAGCGCCGCCGACATTGGAGAGGACATAATTTAGCAGGCGTTCCAACACATCGACATTATCCACATTGAACCTTTTTACAATATCGTCCAAAACCACTTTGGTTATAATCCCTTTTAAATAAGAGAATTTCGCATCTTCGCTTGATATTTCGAATATTTCGGGAAGACCACCGTAATTTAAGTACTCAGCGAACAGTTTTTCCAATTCAGCTTTATTCCTTAAATAGTCGTTCTCATCCCTTATGAAAATGTTTTTATAGCTTAAAAATTCTTTGAAATCGAAGGGGAATAGAAAAAATTCAATGAATCTTCCTGCGAGGTTCGAGCCAAGCTCGGCGGAAAGAAGCTCGGAATTTGATCCGGTCAATATGATCTCTATATCATCCTCTTTTTCATATATCGTTCGAACGAACTTATCCCAGCCTGAGACGTTTTGTATCTCATCGAGAAATATCAGTTTCGGGCCGGTCTTTGCAATGTCGGAGAGAAAAACAGCATAAACATCTCCAAGCTTTTTTGCCGAATTGACATCGGAAAGCTGGTAATCCTCAAAATTTAGATATAGGATGTTCTCGATTTTATATTTTCCATTTTCCACCAATTGTTTTGCGATTCTTTGGGCTAAAAAAGACTTGCCAGCGCGCCTGAATCCCGTGATTATCTTGATCGGTTTGGATGGGATTGAGGATAAAATATCAGATTCATTGTAGCGTGCAACCCCCCTTCTTTTTAATATCAAATTTTGCCAATCGTATATCAGGGTGGTAATATCAACTTTGTTCATATTTTACCTCCATACGGAGATAATATAGCACAATATTATTCCCTTTGCAAGGTAAAATTTGGGCACGGAGGTCAAATAGGCCTTGTTTTACAAGCCATTCACATTTACTTTTGATTACGGCACATATCGTAAATAAACCACCCATGACGGAGCAAAGTCAGACGGAGCAATTTAAACAACATACAGAAATTGCTCCGTCTGACTTTGCTCCGTCATGGGTGGTTTAGCCAAAACATTTCATTTGACTATGCGGTTTTAGCGGAGTAGCTGACCGCTTATGGGCTTTAATTGCGGCATAGTCGGGCTTCCAAATGTCGGCAAATCGACGATTTTCAACGCTTTAACTTCCCAGCACGTGCCGGCGGAAAATTATCCGTTCTGCACAAAAGACCATAACGAAGGGATTGTGCATGTCCCCGACAAGCGTCTCACGGATATCGCCAAAATTTTCAAACCGGAGCGCGTTGTTCCGACAACGGTCGAGTTTGTAGATATAGCGGGGCTCGTGAAGGACGCTCATAACGGCGAAGGTCTTGGAAATAAATTTTTAAGTTACATACGCGAAGTGGATGCCATCGCCCATATCGTGCGCTGCTTTGAAAATCCTAATGTCGCGCATGTAACCGGCGCGGTTAATCCGATAAATGACATCGAAACGGTCAATACCGAGCTGATGCTTGCGGATCTGGAAATTATCGAAAAGAGACTGGATAAAAACAAAGCCGCCGCAAAAACGGGAATCAAGGAAGCAGCCGCACTTCAGCCGGTGCTTGAAAAACTCCAAAAAACTCTGCATGACGGAAAGAGCGCAAAAAGCGCTGCGCTGACAAGCGCCGAAATCAGCCTGATATCTGACCTTCATCTAATAACGTTAAAACCGGTCATGTATGTGGCCAACGGGAACGATTCCGATTTTAAATCGCCGTCCCCTCACATTAAAAAGCTCGAAGAATATGCAAAAAAAGAAAATGCGCAGTTCGTGCTGATATCCGGCGCAACGGAAGCTGATTTAACCGATATGGCCGAAAATGAAAAATTACCGTTTTTGCAGGATATGGGACTTGGCGAATCGAGCCTCGCACGCCTGATTCACACAGGATATAATCTTCTGAAACTCATTACTTTTTTTACAAAAGAAGGGCCGGAAGTGCGCGCATGGACGGTAAAACGAAATTCAAAGGCTCCTGAAGCCGCAGGAAAAATTCATTCCGATTTTGAAAAGGGTTTTATCAAAGCCGATGTTTTTACATATGACGATTTGATAAAATATGGGACCGAAACAGCGCTCCACTCCGTCGGAAAAATCAAAACCGAAGGGCATGATTATGTAGTGAAAGGCCGGATGTTATTATCAAGCTTAAGTATCTTTGCGGCGCGGCCTTCGTCAAAAGCGCCGACCCAGCACGATGCAAGGCCAAGGCTTGTCGTGGCTAGGAGCATATTTTCAATCGCTACGGAAGTGTCTTGAATGGAATATGTATTCCTCCCCCGTTCGCCGTAACTGCGGGCTATTTCATCCAGATCGGCGCAAACGACAATTAGAATGCTCGCATCATTTATGAAAGGCTGATGCCCGGCTTTGTTAGCCAGCTCATTTTTGACATTTTTGTCGCGGACCGCGAAAAAACGCCAGCACTGCGTATTGCCGGACGAAGGAGCCCAAACCGCAGCTTCAAGGATTTTATCCAGCTGCTCTTCGCTGACATTTTTCTTAGGGTCGAACTTGCGAATCGACCGCCGTGTTTTTATTACTTCCCAAAATTCCATATTGCCTCCTTAACTAATTATTGCCCTATTAAGTCTAATATTATATAAGTGTCAACATATGATTAAAGCAAAGGCTTTGCAAAAAGGGGATCTGGTTGCTGTCGCTGCTCCGGCGAGCCCGTTCGATAGAAAAGAATTCTTAGCTGGCGTTAAAAAAATAAAAGAGCTTGGATTTGAGGTTACTTTTAGAAAAGATATATTTGCCAAAAAAGGTTATCTTGCAGGAACTGACGAAAGACGAGCCGACGAGCTGAATCAATTCTTCGGCGATCCCGAAATCAAAGCAATTTTTTTCGCCAGAGGCGGATATGGAACGCAAAGAATCCTTCACCTGCTGGATATTGAAGCCATAAAAACATGCCCAAAAATTATTCTCGGCTGTTCAGACATAACGGCCCTGCATGCATGGCTATATCGCCACGAAGTCGGCGGAACATTTTACGGGCCGACAATTGCAAGACAACTTAGACTCGCCAACAAGGGGACCGTCGATAGTTTTATTGCCGCTCTTTTCGCCAGCGAACCGCTTGGAAAAATTTCATCGGCGGGGGCAAAGACGTTTAAGAAAGGCGCTGCCGAAGGAGTCATTACCGGCGGATGTTTAAGCCTTATTGTGAGCTCGATCGGAACGCCATATGAGCTGCCTACCGACAATTCAATCCTTTTTCTCGAAGATGTGGGCGAAAGCGTTTATAAATACGACCGGATGCTTACGCATCTTAAAGCGAGCGGAAAATTGCGCAACGTTAGAGGCTTAATTTTCGGTTCGCTGGGTTTATCGGGCAAAAATGAAAGCCGGAAACTGCTGAATAAAATGCTCGAAGATGTTTTGGCCGACTTTCCCGGCCCAATTATTACAAATTTTCCATCAGGCCATCTTGCGCTCGATAAGCTCTTTGTAACGCTTCCGTTCGGCGTAGCCGCAAAAATCACAACCCATCCGGTCTGCGTTTCAATAACAGAGCCCGCTTTAATATGACAAATTCAGCGCAAATTATCCAGACCATGAACGACGCCGTTGACAGGGGGATTTTTCCGTCGGCGCAGCTATTGGTCGCAAAAAAGAGAAAAATAATTTTAGATGAACCTTTTGGAAATGCGCTTCCTGAAACAATCTTTGACATTGCTTCACTTACCAAACCCATTTCGACGACAACCCTCATCATGCAGCTTGTGGCCGCCGATAAAATCAGGCTGGACGATTCAATCACTCTTTATCTTCCTCAATGTTTTCACGATTCCAAAAAGAACGTTACGCTAAGACACCTTTTGAGCCATTCATCGGGCCTGCCGTCGTGGCAGCCTTATTATCAAATCATCCCTACGGATGATATAGGAAAACCTGCGGGCAAATTGCAGATTATCGAAGCAATATGCAATGAACCTCTTACATATCACGTCGGCTACCAGAGCATATATTCCGACCTTGGTTTCATCCTCCTTGGAGAAATGATCGAACATATAACGCGCGAAACGCTTGACAGCCTTTTTGCCAAGCAGATTGCAAAGCCTCTGGGCCTGCAGAATACTTTTTATATCCGGTTAAACAAAGAGGGCAAACGGCCCGCAGACATAAAACCTGAAAACTTTGCGCCCACCGAGCACTGCCCGTGGCGGAATCGCGTTCTGCAGGGAGAAGTGCACGACCAAAATTGTTCCGCAATGGGAGGCGTGGCGGGCCATGCGGGGCTTTTTTCCACTATGGCTGACATCCACAAATTTATCCTCACCATAACAAACTGCCTCAATGGAAAAGATCCGTTTATTTCCTCGGATACCGTGGAACGTTTTCTGCCGTTTCATTATAAATTAACCGAATGTAATTCCACATGGCTTCTCGGATGGGACAGGCCGGATCATATTAATTCTCAGGCCGGCTCCCATTTTTCGCAAAAATCGATCGGACATTTGGGCTACACGGGATGTTCCATGTGGATGGATCTGGAAAAAGATTTCTGGATAATTCTTCTTACGAACCGGATTCACCCGACAATCACCAACGAAAAGATAAAATCCTTCCGGCCGATGATATATAATATGATCTATGAAGAGATGATTGCGCTTTAAGAGTTCTAACCCTTTAAATATTCTCTTCCCTTTTTCAAATAATGCTCGGCGGCTTTTTTGATCTCCATCAACTCGCTATCCGTAAGCGAGCGCTTCGGTTTTCCCGGCATGCCGAGTACAAGGCTTTTGGGAGGAATCACCTGTCCTTCAGTCACCAATGCTCCTGCTCCAACTATGCAATCATCGCCGATTTGAGCTCCGCTCATAATAATAGAGCCCATTCCAATCAAACAATTGCTGCCGATTTTGCATCCGTGAATTATCGCGCGATGGCCGATTGTGACATTATCGCCGACTTCAACTTTATTTGAAGAATCGACATGGACGACGCAAAGGTCCTGAATGTTAGTTCTGCTGCCGATTTTTATTGAATTGCTGTCTCCTCTTATCACCGCTCCAAACCAAACGCTGCTATTTTCCCCGATTGCCACATCACCGACAACCGTCACATTTTCGGCGATAAAAACATCTTTCGCAATTTCTGGACTTTTATTTTTATAAGTAACGATCATGTGGCTTTTAAGCATAAAATATATCCGATTGACAGACAAATTTCCTTTGCATTATTGCGGCAAATAGGTAATATGGGGACAAAAGTCACCAGATAAATTATATGCCAATATATGAATATAATTGCCCAAAATGCGGCAAACACTTTGAAATCATTCAGAAAATTTCTGAAACTGAAGCAAAATGTCCGGCCTGCGAAACAACCGCGAAAAGGCTTATGAGCCAGTCATCTTTCGCTTTAAAGGGAGGCGGCTGGTATAAAGACGGCTATTCTTCCGCTACAACTCCTGCAAGCAGCAAACCCGCGGAAAAAAAGACCGAAAGCGTAAAATCCGAAGCGCCTAAAAAAGAAAGCGCAAAGAAGGACAAATGCCCGTAGAAAAAGTCGATAAACCCGAACCTCCGCCGACTTATTATGTCGAGTCGGCGGTAGAGACAAAAGACGACCGGGGAAGAAGGCAGAATCAGCAGGGCCAGTCCGACGAATATTCAGGTTCGCACGCAGCCCCCGGCTGGCAGAAAATTTACGCTTCCGAGTCAAACAGGCGCTATTTTAAGCTAAGGCGCGAAGATATTGCAAAAGCGTGGTTTCGCGGAACAGCAATGCAGCGGGGCATTTCTCTGGCCGAACTCGACATACAGATAAAAGACGGAAAAATTCTTAAAGGAGCGCATGTGATTCTTCCGACGAGAGAAGATTTCTGGACGTTAAAAAGTTTTCAGCCCGGACAGGAAGTCCCTCTTAACATTTTCGTTAAAGAGCCGTTTGTTGAAATAAGCCTGCCGGGGCCAAAAACAGCGCCCGCGCCCCAAACTTCTCAATCTTCGGCTAAAACTGCGGTGCAGATCGACAATAGAAAACTTTATATATACGCGGCGATTGGATTTGCCGTTTTATTGGCGATAATTTATATAATTTTCAGGCTATAGTTATGGCAAACTTTGAACCGAAACAATTTGGAAAATATTACCTGCTGGAAAAACTCGCAGTCGGCGGAATGGCTGAGATTTACAAGGCTAAAACATTCGGAGTGGACGGTTTTGAAAAACTTCTGGTTTTAAAACGGATTCTCCCCCACTGCTGCGCCGATAAAGATTTCATCACGATGCTTGTCGATGAAGCGAAACTTTCCGTCACCCTTTCGCACGCAAATGTTGTGCAGGTTTATGACCTCGGAAAGGTAGGAGACGATTATTTCATCTCAATGGAATATATTAACGGCGTAAACCTGCGGGACATCATCTACCGATGCCGCGAGCGCAATATCCAGATACCCGACGAGCTTGCGGCGTATATCGTCAGCGAAATATGCAAAGGCCTTGATTACGCGCACCGTAAAACCGATGCAAGCGGGCAGCCTTTAAATATTGTCCACCGCGATGTCTCTCCGCAAAACATCCTGATTTCATATGAAGGAGAAGTGAAGCTTGTCGATTTCGGAATCGCAAAAGCCGCGATGAATATTTCGCACACGATGGCGGGCATCCTTAAAGGCAAGATCGCTTATATGTCGCCGGAGCAGGCTTTAGGCAAAACGATCGATTACAGAGCCGATATTTTTTCGAGCGGAATCATTCTTTATGAAAGCCTAACGGGCGAAAAGCTTTTCACCGGGGAATCGCAGTTCGAAGTCCTGAAGAAAATCCGGACGATGAGGATTGACCTTACAAAACTCCCCGAAACCGTTCCGGAAGGGCTGAAACCCATTTTGGCAAAGGCCCTCGCCTATCTTCCAAAAGAGAGATACCAGTCCGCTTCCGACCTGCAAATCGATCTTACAAAATATCTCTACACAACGCACGTCGATTTCACGCCGCAGAAACTAGCTTCGTTAATCAAGGAGCTTTTTTCCGACGAAATCTCAAAACAGCTGGAGCGCGGGGCGCTTGAACAGGCTCTGGAAGCCCAGACAAGCTCCATCAATGTGGCGGAAGAGGCGCTTCAGGAAAATCTCGTCCACAGGGAAGACACGGCTCCCACTTTTCCGACAAAACCGGATATTGAAATTTCGCCGGTTGTATCGGCAGAGCAGCCTACAGAAACCGGCACTGCGACAAAGAAAAGGATCGGGGAAAAGCTTGCGATGATCGGAAGCGTGATAATACTCCTCGCGGGCTTAGGATTTGCGTACGCTAAATTCATACACCCGCGGATTGTTTCGGAAACAGACGGAATATCGAGCGCGCCTGCGCAGACCGGAACTTTGAATGTTTTTTCAACTCCGCCTGGCGCCAAAATATTTCTTGACGGAGAGAATACGGATCTTCTGACGCCTTCGATTCTTGAAAATTTAACTATCGGAAAAAAATATGCCGTCAAGGTTGCAAAAGACCCTTACGCCGACTTTGAACAGGAAGTCGAGATCGCTTCTGCGGAGACCATAAACATCGAAGCAGTGATGGAAGAGGCTCAAGGGAAGCTTGAAATTTCATCGGACCCGTCCGGCGCATCTGTTTTTATTGATAACGAGCCTATCGGTGAAATAACGCCTATAGCAATAGAGGGGCTTGAGCTGAATTCCGATACCAAAGTCAAGCTCACAAAGCAGGGGTATAAGGATTTTGAGCAGACCGTAAAAATCACAAGCTTTAAGCCGCAGGCATTAACCGCAAAGCTTATTCCCGCGACCAAAACAGGAACGATAAAAATCGTTTCAACTCCAGCCGGCGCCGATATTTTCCTGAACGGGAGAAATACCGGCCTTACAACGCCCGCAACTCTCAAAGACATCCCGCTTGGCGAAAAACAGAATATCCGCATCGCAAAATCCGGCTATCAAAACGCGACAAAAACAGTCTCTTTAAAAGACGGCTCTCCTATGGATGAATCGTTCGAGTTAACGGCTGCAACACCTCCCGCAGCAGCAACACCGCCTCCCGTGACAGCTGCAAAACCTCCCGCTGCCGCAGTTAAACAACTTCCGCCTGTTGCAGCCAAGCCGGCGCCCGCACCGAAACCTGCACCTGTAAAAGAGACTAAACCGCCTGCAACCGCTGCAAAAGAGAAAGAGCCGGCAAAAGCGCCGGAGACGGCGATCGACGGGGCTCCGGCCTCAATCAAAGTTCAATCGTCTCCGTCCGGCGCGGAAGTTTTCATTAACGCTGAATATAAGGGGACAACTCCAGCCACAATATCAAATGTAAGGCCGGGAAACGTAAGCATCCTAATTAACAAAGAAGGCCGCGCCCGCTTTTCACAAAAACTAAGCTTGAAACCCGGCGAATCTCTTGATTTGGGGACTGTGAAACTCGGCGAACTTTATGGAACAGTATACATCAGTTCAAGCCCGTCCAGAGCCGCGGTGATTTTTGACGGCGAGGATATCGGCACAAAAACGCCGGTTACCATTAAAAAAGTCCGGCGGGATAAACAGCATACAGTTAAGCTTATTCTGGAAGGATATGAACCATGGGAACGATCTTTTGACATGTCCGATGCGGACGATAAAAAATTCAATGTAATGCTTGAAAAATAAAAAAATCAGCAAAGAGAATAAATTATGGCTAAAAAAGATTTCGAAAACAAAACGCAGATCATAAAAACGGACGATGCCGGCGCAAGCATATCTCTCAGAAAATGCCAGCTTGCGGTTGTTGAAGGCCCGGAGAAAGGAAAAAAGTACGCCCTTGTAAAATCAACCACAAAAGTGGGTAAAAAAGAGAATAACGATTTTATCATCGCCGATTCCACGGTGTCCAGAAACCACATGGTTATCGATTACTCGTCCGATTCATTTCTGCTTCGCGATAGCGATTCCACAAACGGCACTTATTTAAACGGCACTAAAGTAAAGGAAGCGTATCTTGTACCGGGCGATAGGATTAAAATAGGAAATACAACGCTTGAATTCGTGGCTTTTGAAGAAAAAGTCAGGATAGAGCCTTCCGAAAAAGAAATTTTTGGATCGATGGTCGGAAAATCGTTAAAAATGCGGCAGATATTCGGCATTCTGGAAAAAATCTCGCCGACGCTTGCGACGGTTATAATAGAAGGCGAAACCGGAACCGGAAAAGAGCTCGTAGCAAGGGCTATTCACGAAAACAGCCCCCGCAAAAATAAGCCATTTATTGTGTTTGACTGCTCTTCCGTCGCGCCTAATCTGATTGAATCGGAACTTTTCGGCCATGAGAAGGGCTCATTCACGGGCGCGATAAAATCCAGACGGGGCGCGTTTGAAGAAGCGGCCGGAGGCACCATATTTTTAGATGAAATCGGAGAGCTGACGCTCGATCTGCAGCCGAAGCTATTGCGCGCGCTTGAAAGCCGTGAAATCAGGCGCGTCGGGGCAAATCTGCAGGTACCGATCGATGTCCGCGTTATCTGCGCAACAAACAGAAACCTTAAAAAAGAGGTGAGCGAGGGACGCTTCCGCGAGGATCTTTATTACAGATTATCCGTTGTGAAAATCCTTCTTCCGCCATTAAGAGAACGGGCTGAAGATATTCCGCCTATAGTGGAGCGTTTTTTAACGGGCGGAAAATTCAACAAGAATCCGGACGGAACTTTCAGGATCACAAAAGTCGAAGATGACGCCTTAAAGAGCCTTGGGCGGTATAAATGGCCCGGGAACGTTCGCGAGCTGCAAAATATCGTCGAACGGGCGGCAGCAACTGCGGAGAAAGAGACAATCACCAAAGATAACGTCGATTTTGTTTTTTCCGAGCTCGAGCGCGAAGAAGACAGGACAGAAAAACTGCAGGTGGTCAAGGATATTCCGTTTAAAGCGGCAAAACAAAAAGTCGTCGAGGTCTTTGAAAAGGATTATCTTCTGGATCTTCTCCGCCGCAACGGATTTAATCTTTCAAAAGCCGCCAGAGAAGCCGGAATAGACCGGAAACATATCAGAAACCTTCTAAAAAAGTACGGGATACCGACAAAAGATGAGGAATGAGTTCTACAGGCATCCACCCCCTTGCAGTTTAAGATAAAAAAACAAATTACGATTAGGTGAAGCGAATTAGAACTGCAAATTAATGCAGCTGATTTGGTAAGGCGGATTTTATAGAGCAAATTTTAATTCAACTATTAATTAAGCTTATATAAAATCCTTACAACCTGTTCTAATTTATCTTTTGTTTCTGTGTAGAGATTTTTATCTATGTAGCCATAGGCATCTTAGGCGTATCTATTTGCTTCTTAGAAAATTAAAGAAATAATCTTAATCTTCAGCTTTCTCTTCAACTTAATTTCTTAAGCTGGCTTGGAAAGATGAGTTGCATCTACCAGCCTCTTCAAGGCTATCACAAGGGAACGCGCGCGGTTGGCCCAGAGATTTCTGCCCGACATATCCAGCATAATCGCGTTTTTAAAATCCTCTGCCGCCTTTTTGAAATTTTTATGGCGGAGATAAATTTCTCCGCGGTTCACAAATGAACTTATATCTTTTGTGTTTATCTGAATCGCCCGCGAATATTCCAGAATCGCTTCGACCGGCCGTTTCTTTTTCTGGTGTACGGCCGCCATGACGGAGTGAAAATAAGCATTTCTGTGATCTAAAAGAAGAAGCGCTTTGTAAATTTGCTCCGCTTCATCGATGCGGCCGTGTTTGAATTTTATCCAGCCTGCATCCGCCAGCTGATATATCTTCTCTTTGCTTATTCCTTTAAGTTCCGCAATGCTTGCCTTATCCTCGAGAAACTTGTTAAAAATATCTATCAGACGCTTGCGCCTCGCGGGGGTCGGATCAATAATCGGGATATGACGGGATGTTTGCAAAGTTTCAGTCATAAAAATTATTGTCCCGCGGAAAGTTTTCTTATTATATCGTCTTTCATGTTCCTGTATATTTTATTAAAACCGTCGACGAAACTTAACGTCGCTTGCACATTTTGCGTGACACTTTGAATAGCTCTCGTTGCATCCTGAGTCGACTGAGTGCCCTCTTTTGTCACCTGCTGAAGGCGTTGCAAGGCAGCAACATCCTGTCCCCCTTTTTTAAACAATTCAAATTCGACTTTTGATCTCTCCTGATCTCTCATAATAACGCGGCCATAATAGACCCCATACATGCCGTATTTTTCTATTTGGCTCTTTGCAAACGCCAAAATCAAAATAGTGGGGTCGTCGATCTGCCCGGAGCGAGCCATCGCAACAATTTTTTGCAGTTCGCGTTCGAGTTCATCCGATTTATTCTGCATCTCCTGCATAAATTGAGATTCAAAAATCTTAGGTTCCAGAACATTAGTCCAAAACGAGTTCCATTCATCAACATGACCTTGAACTCCGGCAGGCGCCGCCTCGCTGCCGCCGCTGCCATCAGCCTTTCCTCCCACAGACAGCGCTTTGCCGAACATTTCGGTCGCGAGATTCGAATCTTCCGGCGAAAGCGAATTTGACATGTCAAACTCCGGAAATTCTTCATAAACAGGCGGCGGAATGGCGTCTCCCATCGCATATAGCGGCTCCGGCTGGACAATGGACATGTATTTGCTGTGCTGGCCCGCCGCAAACTGCTCGAAATCAGCAACCGTAATGCCGTAATCGGCCAGAACTTTATGCGCGTCCTGAATAGTATATTTGCGAAAAGCCTCCGCAACAAGAGGGTTGTCTATCTGCAGTTTCGCTCCGCCTTCGCCTGCTTTTTTTCCAACGGGTTCTATTGTCATAAACTATTTCTTCTTGGCCTTTTTAGCCTTTGTTCCGCCCTTTTCCTTAACAGGCGGCTTCGCCTTGATAATCTGCTCGATCTGATTCTTCAATACCCGCGCCCTGTTCGCCCATTTGCTCTCTTTTTTAGGATCAAGAGCAATCGCTTTGTCAAAATCGGCGACAGCATCGTCAAAAAGCTTGTGCTGCATGTATATTTCGCCCCTGTTCACGAAACTTACCGTATCGTTCGGATTCAGCTTTATGGCTTCGGAGTACTCGGCAATCGCCTCTCCAAAGCGCTTTTGGGCTTTAAGTATGGAGCCCATCATCGAATGATAATAGCTGTTCTGCCAGTCCAAAACAGTGAGCACTTTAAAAAACCGCTCGGCCTCCTGATACCGTCCGCTCTGAAACTGAAGATAGCCGTATTCAACCATCTCCCGCATCGTCTTTTTAGGGAGATTGAACATATCGGCCCACGTAATATTCCCCTTGATGAAATCGATAACCCTCTCCGCGCCGACTTCTATCAGCTCTTTCGGAGTATTCTTAAACTCATCTTCAAGGCGTTTTAAGAAACCGTTCAGCTCCTTGTCGGCCTCTTCGCGGGACATGGTTTTTGAAAGATCGTCTGTATCAAACATCGGTTTATCTTTTTTAGGCGGCATATGAAACCCCCGTAATTCGTAATTTGCCAATTGTAACAGCTGCTTATAACACGCTTCAACGCTTGATTACAAGCAAAAAGCCCCGGGAGTCTTTTCGACTAATCCCCCGGGGCTTCTAATTTATCTATCTTACGCTATCTTACCTTATCTCCACGTTCCGATGCTCTTCAGGACGTTACCCTGCGAATCTAGCAAGCTCTTCTGGACCTGCGTCAGGAGTTCGACTATCTGCGTAAATTCTTCCATCATCTGCGCGATTAATTTCTGCGATGTGGCGACAATTCCTTCCTCCGATTTAATCTTTTGCAGCTCTTTCTGCCACTGGGTCTGGCTTTCAACGTCTTCACCCACATCGGTTTTCAGAAGCTTCTGTGTTGCTTTTCTGCTTGTCTCCTGAAGTTCGATAAGCTTCGTTCCCATCCAGACGTTTTGCATCGCCTTATCGCGGCCGATTATATAACCTATAAAACGGACAAACTGGTACATCGCCCCGATATCGCCCGACATCGCCATTTTGGCATAATACATGAAAAGCATCATCATCTGCTGGCGCTTTTGCTGGTCTCCGATTATATCCCACTGGCTGCTTGTCCAGTCATCGACAATCGAAGCATTTGCCATTGCAAGAGGGTTAAACTCATAAGGAGATGTGCTGCCGTCTGTGCCACCTGCGCCGAGAGCTTTTCCACCGCCGAGTTTACTTGAATCGCTCGAATTCGTCATCGCTTTAAACGGAGTGATTTGCGAAGACTCTTCCGGCATTGGAGCAGTAGGCTCATTTCCTAAAAACTCATTCACGGCATCCTGCAGGTTTTGATCTTTCTTGACATAATCCGATTTAAGAGAAGCCTTGGCAAAAGTTGTGGCCTGTGAAAGCTCGCCGGCGAATTGGGTATCCAGTTTTTCGGCTAGATCAAGTTCAGCAGTTACTTTATCCAACTCTGTTTTTATTGCCGCTTTGTCACCAGGAACGACAGTATTAAATTTAGCTGTCAGTTCGGCTTTTTTAGCCTTTAAAGTTTCTTTGCTCGACTGAAGCTTTTTTACATCTTCCTTTAGTTCCCCGGCTTTCTTCAGAAGTTCTTTTAAGTCTTTTGCGTTTTTCGGCTCCTTTATAACCTGGTCGGTAAGGTTCACTAAATCCATCTCATCTGTAATTGTGGCGCCATCGACAAGCCCTAAAAAATCTTGAGCCGATATTCCCAAGTCATCCCATGACATGTTAGTCAGTTGAATTGTATCTGCCGGATCAATCAGGTTGTTATTATTCACGTCCGTTACTTGTCCAAATCCATTAATTGTAACCATAATCTGTTTACCTCCTGTTAATATCCTATATCTCCACCCGAGACAGTATATAGCAAACCTTATGCCAATGTTGGTAATGGGTGATAAGTTGCGAATAACGATAAAAATGCAGCAATATCAATTAGTTACATAAACACTCATTGCTCATAACTCATTACCCATGACCCATCACATGTGCTTTTCGGGGTCAATATTCCCCATTTGGAAAGACTAGAAACCACCCATGACGGAGCAAAGTCAGACGGAGCAATTGCTCC
>JACPAJ010000132.1 GCA_016180865.1 Deltaproteobacteria bacterium | reverse complement strand
TTGCAGTGGAGTGTGGCGGTTTGTCCGAAAATAAAGGGTTTGTAATAAAATGCATTGTAACGATGTTTTTACTTGCAACCCCCTTTCAGAGGTGACCCCCAATTCCACAACTAATGAAACAATTTTGAAAATTCAAACCGATTTTTGTTCAGCCCTGATATAGATTCGCCAATTATCATCCAAAGAGCGCAGGATGACAGCTTACACTACTTTTGGGTTTCTTTCATGATTGTAGTGTAAACATCCCTTGACAGCGCCTAGATGTCTTGTTACACTACATTTAATTTAAAAACAAATATGTAGTGTAACTGGTATGAACATTCTAATATCAACCCTTAAAGAAGAATTGACGACAGCTAAACGCCTCGAAAAGAAGTACTTAAAAAAGATCAGCGAGTTGCCAAGGGGCAGTTTCATCTCCCGAACTATCCGAGGTAAGCAGTACGGATATTTAACGTTCAGGGAAAATAGAAAAGTAAAGCAAGAATATCTTGGCTGCTTGAACGAAGAGAGAACCAATTTTTACAGAAGCGCAATGAACCAACGCGCCGAATATAAACGCAAGCTCAAAAGTGTTCGCGAACAAATAAAGATCATAAACAGAGCCCTCCGTGGAAAAACAAAATAATATAGTCCTCAAAACCTTGAGGATAATGTCTAAATCTGGCATCTTAGATAATGTTCTGCTTGTTGAAAGTTGGTGCGCCTATTTTTATAAACAATATTTTTCAAAGATAGAATATAACCCCGTTATCAAAACGCGCGACATCGATTTCCTTGTAAATGTCAGACCCACGTTTTCAAAGTCGGTCGATCTGGAAGAATTGCTTAAACCCATAGGTTTTGAGATCGAATTCTTTGGAAGCGGCTATATGAAGCTTGAAAGCGAGGAATTGGCCATAGAATTCTTGGTGCCGGAGATAGGGCGCCCAAGTGAAAAACCCATGCCTCTGCCAGCCCTCAAACTTAACGCTCAACCACTAAGGCACCTTGATATTCTTTGGCGCAATCCAATAAAGGTTGCGGTGTCCGGCATATTTATCCGTTTGCCCCATCCCGTTGATTACCTGCTTCAAAAACTTGTTATAGCTGGAAGACGAAAAAAAGCCGATAAGTCCGAGAAAGATAGACAAAGCGCGCTTGCCGTGCTGGATGCTGTTATTGATAACGACGAACTGCAGGAATTTCATAAAGCGGTGAAATATTTGTCAAAAAAAGAACTCAAAACAGTTACTGAAGAACTTAGTCGAGCCGGTCGAGAGGATGTTTTGGCATAGTTCGACAGTTGCTAAGCTTGGGAGAGCAAAAGCGTAGATGCTATTCATCCTGAATGCTTTCTTCCTCTTCTCCTTCTTCGGAAATGGACTTTTCAATTTCAATTTTAGCCATCGCTGGTTCAGGAATCAGATGCTTGGGCATAAATGCAAAATTGGCAATCATCGTTGGAATAAGGGCGCTGGCAATTACCACTGCCACAAGGAAGGAGTATTGAGAGCGGTCAATGATATTATGTGAAAATCCATACAGGGCTGAAATAGTGCCAAATGTAAGTCCTGTTGACATCAGCAAGGTGTAATACCAGCGTTCTTTCTTATCTTTGCGAAATTTTGTTATTGCGGGATATAGGCCGAATATTTTACTCGCCACTTTGCCTCCAAAAAGAGCCAGAAAAGCAAACGGAGCAGCAACAACGGCCGGTATCGAAACAAGAGCTCCCGCACGGATAAAATAAAACGGCGTAAGCAATCCAATGGTAAGAGTGCGAACTCTTCTTACCCAAAGGTGGCCTTGAGATGCGGTTCCGGCAAGCACCATGCCAGCGAGATAGGCTGGCAGTACGGCCTCGCTTCCTGACCAGAGTGCAAGTGCGCCAAGGTCAAACAAGACTAGCAAAACCCATTTCGTTCTGATTGCGGCCGTTCGGTAAGCGTAACGATGGATAACTTTCTTTGTTATCAACGGGAGCAAAGAATCCGATCAGGCCGATAATATTGACCTCCTTCCATTTTGATTTAATGGAGGAAGGTTCAAGCTCTGCTCCGGCAAGAAAGGTCAGAACAAGGGCTAACCAGAGTGTTGCTTGCGAAAAAAAGTTCAGTCATAAAAGAGTTCTGAATGTTGCACGTTTATTTTACAAGCGAACAACCTCCTCCGGCGTTTGTTGGAGCAGCCGGCGGTACGGCAGCCGGCAGTGCGGCAGAAGGCGGCTCTGCTGGAGCGGATGACGGTGCGATCACAGGCTCTTCGGCAGCCAGCGGTTCAATTACTGTTGGCTGGCTTCCGCTAGCAACTTGCACCTTTTCATCGATTATTTGCTCTTCAACTTGCACCTTTTCATCGATTATTTGCTCATCGGCAGGCGTATCACCGCCAACAGCCGGTTCGACGGGGGCAATATAATTGGATAGCGGACTCTTAAGCCCTGACCATTCTACCGATCTCATGCGAAAGAATTTGAACCCGCCCAACTGCTCTTTAGCGAGCGAAAAACCGTGTGAGCCGCTATCGATCCAAACGAACGAGTCGTTCCAATGCCGGCCTTTTAGCGTATTGCTTTTTCCCCTTTCGCATCCGCTAAAAGTAAATCCGCCGGCGGCATTATTTGCCGCCGCGGTCGCGCATTCTACGATCTCCGCCCTTGTTGACGGGCTCAATCCCTCAATTTGGAGAGATACCGGAAGTTTTGGAATATTAAAATCTTTCGGAAGAGTGTCGATTGCAATGACCGATTCGCTTTGATCGATATATCCTTTCATCTCTTCTTTTAAATAAGCATGATTTTCCAAAACCTCGGCTATCACGCTATATTCTCCGTTTTCTTCATTTGACCCGAGTATTTCATACTCCTTTATCTCTTTATGATACATTGCCGGCTTCCATTTGATCGTAAAGGTTCCATTTGTCATCGCCGTATCGCCAAGCATAATTGGGGCAGACGGTTTTTTAACAGCTGCCGCATAGATATTTTCTATATTTTCATCCCGTTTAACCGCGCCGTCAGCGCCCATAAATTCATTATCAAAGCTCCAATATACTATCTTTGTGCCGTCAGGACTCCATGTCGGCCATGGATATTCCCCGAGGCAGCTGCCCCAGAATTTATTCTTTTTTACCAACAATGAATCTAATTTTATTTTTTCGGTTTTGGTTATTGCGCCCTGCTTATTTTTTAATGCCAACCCATCAAGTTCTTTGAATTCCTGCAGCGTCATATCATCATCGGCAAATCTTCCCTTTGGGCTTGAACATCTCCATGTATATTTTTTGCTCTCTTTGCAGTCATTGCTGTTATCGCCTGTCAGGCAGTATGATTTAAGCGTGCGGTGCCGCATCAGCTTAACAGGGCTTTCCTTGGCATCCTTTTTTGCCGGATATAATATTGCCACGCCGGGAATTTCTTCCGCATTTTCAACCACCATCCATTTCTCATCGGGGCTGAAGTTGGAATGCGTCCCTATTTGCTTGCCAACAGCTTCGCTCAACGCCCATATCTCCCGCGACGAACTCATAAAATTGCTGTCCGCAACGGTAAAAAGCCTGTCATCTCCGCCGACCAATCCGTTTGGCCCGATTGAATAGGCATTGGGGCTTATAGTAAGATGAGAATAGGCGCCGGCAGCGCAGTCAAAATTTCCCGGCTCCTGGCCGGCATAAGAATAAGGAGAAGGATTAAGGTATTTTTCAGTAAATGTGCCGTCTGTTTTATAAATGGGGTACATTTTGTCCACATAAGTCGGCACGATATCCTTGCAATAGGCATTGCCGTAAATGTTCGCGAAAACATAGTCCGCTCCCAGCCAGCCGTAAAGATGGGAATCGCTTGTCCAGCCGGCGAGCGGTATCGAAACGCCTAATGAGCCGTTTCTGGTGTCAATGAACTGCAGTTTATACTGTCCTCCCGTAAAATCAACCACCGAAACTTTAAGACCGTCGGGGCTTAACACCTGTTCTTTAAAACAGAGCGCCTGATCTTTGTTCTTCAATGCCGGAAGCTGGAAAACGCCGCCGGTATTTACATCAACAACAAAAAGGCCTCCGCCGGCCAAATAGTATCTGGAATCCTTGCTCCACCATCCGGTGGAATATCTCATGAATGATTTTTCGTCGGTTGTCCATTTTGTGCCGTCAGCATTGCATTTATCTTCTTTTGCATCTACCGCCTTCCATTCTGCCGACTCTTTCCAATTTCCAAAAACGCTTTCGCCCGAACCGTCCGCATTAATTATTCTAAAATGAGCGCGGCCAAGATCGGAATTGATATTTTTCGGGTCTTTTATCGCACCGATAAACAAAATGAACCGCCCGTCGGGGCTGTAAGCGGGGCTGTTATAATAAAGCCCCCGATTTATTATCATCAGGTTGTCGCATTTTTCAACCGAGTAGCTTGCGGCGGCGCATTCTCCCTCCATTTTCTTTATCATATGGTTCACCGCCACATTATCTGTCAATTGCCAGACCTCGAAGCCGGTTTCGCTATCTATATAAACAACTCTTTGATCGGCAGAACCATAATTATTTGATTGGGGTATTAAGTATGGATAGCTTGTATTAGAAAATATCAGTACTATAATGATAGCACTGGTACTAATAAAGAGTTTATTCATAATTGACATCTCCAGATTATCCTGCATGCAATTTAGATGCCGGAATAAACATGGGCAACGTCTTATTATAACATATCATTTCTATAAGGAAACCAAAAATCAATAATTAAGGGAAAAATGGCTGTTTTTCTAAGCCTTACTTCTTGCCACGCGCATAAAATTACTTGATAATTATTAATATGCATAAATATTGGAAGGCATTCAGTTTACTCCTTCTTCTAAAACCTTTCACAGTCTATGCAGATGGGTTTCGCAATCCGTTTCAGAGCGGAGCTGCCAATGCGCAGGGAAATGCGTTTGCAGCTCAGGCCGACGATGCCTCAGCTGTTTTTTATAATCCGGCCGGCATGACGCAACTGCGCGGCATTCAATCTTTAGCCGGAGTGGAATTTCTAAACGTCGATACAAGTTTTAAAGGAGCCGCCGGAACATCTACTGAAAATGATTTGGGCGGTCCGTTTGGATTGCCTCCGCCGGCACAACTTTTCTTTACCGCTACTCCCAAGGATCTTGGCGTTTCGTGGCTTGGAAATTTGACGGTTGGATTCGGCCTCCAAAACCTTTTCGGCTTTGCATCGCGCTATCCGAGCGACGGCCCTCTGCAAACCGCGGTAATTGAATCAAAGCTGCCTCTGCTCGACATCAAACCGACTTTTGCATACCGATTTACCGATTGGTTATCCCTCGGCGGAGGAATTGATATTTTCACATTCTTCAAGCCTCTTTTGGGCGGAGCAAAGCAGCAGTTTATTTCCCCGGGCCTGCCTAATGCTCCGGCGGGTTCTACAGTTATAATAGACGGAACGGGAACCGCGGTCGGCGGAAATGCCGGCGTCCTATTGACTCCGCTGCGAAAGGCCTTACGGTCGATGGCGCGCGAACCGCCGATTCACGATCAAGCCTCCACTTCCCCGATATCTACACATTAGGCGTTGCATGGTGGCCTCTGCGCGACAAGGAGCATGAGTGGAAACTGGAAACAGATGTTGACTATGTCCGCTGGAGTACAATCGATAAAATAGAATATGCCTTTTCGGACGGCGTTACCTTATCCACGCCCCAAAGCTGGGGCAACGCATTTACAACCGGCACAGGAACTGAATATACATGGCTCGGTTTATCGCGAATGCCGGCATGGGATATTGCCTTACGCGGCGGCTATAACTTTTCTATGACGCCGGTGCCGGATATCAATTTTAGCCCCGCATTTTCGGATTCCGATGTCCATACGCTGTCAACCGGAGCCGGCATGACCCGCCATTCCGGAAGCAAATTTATCGGCTTCGATTTTGCTTATCAATTATTGCTATTCGTACCGCGCACGGTTAGCGGCAATCCCAATCCCGCAGTTGACGGGAAATATAACACCATAAATCAGGCAATCACGCTCTCTAGTCGAATCGGTTTTTAAAGTAATTTAACTTGCCTTTTTTTGGATGAATACTTATGGTGAGCGAAAGGGGCATGGGGGGAAGGAATCCGCCGAAGGCGGATGAGTCGTTCCCCCCATTTATATGGACCAGTTGAAAAAAGCGCTGATGAAAGCGGGGCTCGCGACAAACAAGCCCAAACCGGAAGAAAAGCCTAAAAAAAGCTTTTCGCCGCAGAAGGAATCCAAAAAATTTCATGACCATCAGATGAGGACAGAATGCGAATATTGCAAAAAATACGCGCCTGACGTTGAATATTACATGCATGATAATAGATTTGTGGAAGTTAGATGGCTCTGCATGCATTGCGCCGATGAATACAAAATTTTAGACTCCTGCAGACAGACTCACCAAAGTGTCGATGCCCGAAGTGGGCGTTTTATAAGACAATATGGCGCCACCAAAAGATTCGGTTAATTTGGCATTTTATTGACATCTCTTAACAATTTTTTGGCGCTTTTATCAAAGCGCGAGACAGCCATAAATCTGAAAGTCTAATAAATTCCGCTAGTTATGCATTCGCATTTTTTATTTTTTTTGGCACACGTATTGCATTTTAAATCCCGGTAGGAGTTATCAAAGGCGGAGGGGGATTATATGAGCAAATTCGTCGAATCCCTTATGAAAAGGGATAAAGTGCTAAAAAAATTAAAAAGAAAAGAGGTATCGATTTTTAATGTCAACGGGAGTTTTGGCGACTATCAAATAAAAATCGGGCCGGAAGATTCAATCGACCACACAAGGTCGGTCGAAATAAACGGGCAGATTCATCACCTGTTTCTGTCCAAAAAGAAGGTAGAACCCCTGCCTACAAAAGAAGATATCGATCGCAATATGCGCGGAACGGTTATTATGAGGGATATAACCGTTCATCTCTTCGACAAAGACGGCGAAGGGCATAAGGTGAAAATCGAACGCTCGGAAACCGACGGCGTTCACGCAAAAAACCAAATAAACCTTGCGGGAGAAGACGGCGAAAAAATGATTAACGAGCTTGAAGCCACCGGCGAACTCGCCTCCGAAGCGTATCAGATTATTCAGAAGGATATTCTAAAATCCGTCGGCTGATTTAATTTACGAAATTTTTATTCCAAGTTCCTTTAATTGCACAGGGTCAACATCACTCGGCGCTTCCGTCATAAGGCAGCTTGCGGACGTAGTTTTAGGAAATGCAATCACATCCCTGATATTTTCCGTGCCGGCAAGAAGCATCACAATTCTATCGAATCCGAAAGCAATCCCGCCGTGCGGCGGAGCTCCATATGTCAACGCCTCAAGAAGAAACCCAAATCTCTTTTTTGCCTCTTCCCTGCTGATCTTTAGAAGATCAAAAATTTTCTGCTGTATTTCGCGGTTATGTATCCTGATAGACCCCCCGCCGATTTCGCTGCCGTTAACGACGATATCATAAGCCAGGGCCCTGGCTTTTGCCGGCTCGGTTTCCAAAAGTTTCAGATCGTCGGGATTCGGAGATGTGAAGGGATGATGGAGAGACATATGGCGTTTTTCCTTTTCGTCGTACTCCATAAGAGGAAAATCCGTCACCCATAAAATATCGATTTTTTTATTGTCAAACGCCTCGAATTTTCTGCCAAGCTCTACGCGAAGAGAACCAAGCGAATCATTAACAACTTTCAGCTTATCTCCTATCAGGAGAATAAGATCGTTTTCCTTGATATCGAGTTTTGTTTTTAATTCCGCCTTTTCTTTATCGGATAAAAACTTTTCAATCCCCTTGAGCGATGCAACGCCTTTCGCCCCGTAAGATTTTACAAATTCGCCGGCTGCGTCAAGATCTTTGCGTGAAAATTTATCGGCGCGGTTTTTTATATTTATCGCCTTTATAATTCCGCCGCTCTCAACAACGCCAGCGAACGCCTTGAAACCGGAGCCTTTAAACACAGCTGTCGCATCCTGCAATTCCCATGGAATGCGCCTGTCCGGCCTATCGCTTCCATATCGCTCGATTGCTTCACTATAAGCCAACCTATCAAATGGGCGTTTTAATTCAACACCGGCCGCATTTTTCCAGAGTTCGCAGACAAGCCCTTCCATAATATTGTAAATATCTTCGCGATCCAGAAAACTTGTCTCGATATCGATTTGCGTAAATTCCGGCTGCCTGTCGGCGCGCAAATCTTCGTCCCTGAAACATTTTACGATTTGAAAATACCGATCGAAGCCCGCCACCATCAGAAGCTGCTTAAAAAGCTGCGGCGACTGGGGCAGAGCATAAAATTTCCCCTTCGAAATTCTGGAAGGGACAAGGTAATCGCGCGCTCCCTCCGGCGTGCTTTTTGTCAAAACCGGCGTCTCCACCTCTAAAAAATTATGCCTGCTTAAATATCCCCTTACAATATCGGCCGCCTTATGCCTCAGCGCCAGAATATTCTGAAGATGGGGCCTGCGAAGGTCGAGATAACGATATTTCAAACGAAGCTCTTCAGAAGCATTCGTATCATCCACAACTTCAAACGGCGGAACTTCCGCGCGGTTCAGCAATTCAAATCCGCCTGCTAAAAGCTCGGTTTCCCCGGTCGGCATGTCTTTATTAATCTGACTGCCGGGCCTCGCTCTGAGTTTCCCTTTTACTGCGACAACGTCTTCGCTTCTAAGCGATTTCGCCGCTTCCATAAGTTTTGGTGAATTTGCGGGATCAAAAACCGTCTGCGTTACGCCATATCTATCGCGGATATTTACGAATACAAGCCCGCCATGATCTCTTGCGCTTGAAACCCAGCCGTTTAAAACCACCTCTTTGCCGATATCCTTCGCCCTAAGTTCGCCGCATGTATGAGTTCTTTTTAACATTAGACCTCTATTCTCACAAAGTGCCTCGCTAAGTCGCCGATATTAACCTCTTCCTGCTCTTTTGTGCGCATGTTTCTTATGACGGCCTTCCCTTTTGCAACCTCTTCGTCGCCGATTATCACAACAGTATGCGCCGCCATTTTATCGGCGCGGCGCATTTGAGATTTTAACGAATGCCCGTCGTAATCAAGTTCTATTTTAATGCCGTCCTGCCTAAGCGAATTAATAACCGGAATTGCTTTTTCGCGCGCTGTTTCGCCCAGCAGCGCGAAAAAAACCATATCGGATTCTGCGGCTGCCGCAAGATTTGAAGCCTGCATCAGCATGATCACTCTTTCCATGCCGATCGCAAAACCAACCCCCGGCAGATTAGGCCCGCCAAGGTCATGCACAAGGCCGTCATAGCGGCCGCCGCCGGCAATCGCGTTTTGAGAGCCAAGTTTATCCGTGGTATATTCAAAAGCCGTGCGCATGTAATAATCCAGCCCTCTTACGATTTTATGATTCACTACGAATTTTGTTCCGAGCTGATTCAGCCGTTTCTGCACGCTTAAGAAATGGTCGCTGCATTCTTTGCATAAATGAGAGCCGATCAAAGGCGCTTCTTTTATTGCCGCGATGCAATCCGGATTTTTGCAGTCGAACGCACGCAGGGGATTGGTTAAAATTCTCCGCTGGCAGTCGGCGCAAAGGCGGGCATGCTTCGTTTTAAGAAATTCACCGAACACTTTATTATATTCCGGCCGGCATTTTTTGCAGCCGAGAGAATTAATTTCGGTGGTAAAATCGCTCAACCCGAGTTTCTTGAAGAAAAAATCCCCCATTGCAATCTGCTCAGCGTCGATTAAGGGATCCGACAGCCCTATAGCCTCGACCCCGATCTGGTGAAACTGGCGGTATCTCCCCTTCTGCGGGCGTTCGCGCCGAAACATCGGACCGATATAGACATATTTTGCAATCCCCTCAGCCTGATAAGCGCCGGATTCGATGTACGCTCTGATTACAGAGGCCGTCCCTTCCGGCCGCAGAGAAAGCATATCGTCGGAAATGTCTTTGAATGAATACATCTCCTTTTCCACAACCATCGTGTTGCTGCCGATCCCCCTTACAAAAAGGTCGGTCTTTTCAACTATGGGCGTTCTTATTTCAAGGTATCCATAGAGCCCGAAAACCTCAAGAGCCGTTGATTCAAGCTTCTGCCATGCTGAAATTTCCGAAGGCATTATGTCCGACATCCCTTTTATTGAACTGTATTTCATAAAAATTCAGCCCTAACTTATGCTACTTTCCAAAAATTCCTTCAAGAAGTTTTTTTCCCGTCTCTTTTATGGCCGGCCCGATGACTTTTTGCTGCACCTCTTTTAAAGCAATCTCTTTTACGGCTTTTCCAAAGAGGCTTGTTAAATATTTTTCATCCGGGGAAACCTTTGGAGCCGAAGCCGTTCCTTTAACATCGAACGGCACGGCAAGTTCGCCGGCTTTATTAGTTAAAATCGCCTTAGCCGTCTGGTTTTCGATAAGTATATTTGTTGTCGGCTTTAAAAGAGCGAATTCGCCGTTATAATCCAGATTTTCATCCATCGAAACGCTTCCCGAAAGCGTAACTCTGTATTTTGCATGCTGCCATTTCACATCCGGCGTCGTAATTACGCCGTTTTCCATATTAAAAGAGGAGCTGAAATTTTTACAGGACGCGTCAAGGCTTTTGAGCTCGTTGAGGGCTTCCTTGTTTAATCCGACTCCCGCATTGGCTAAAATCTGCCATGACGAATTGCCGAATATTTTTTCGCCGAGCTTCAGCGATGGAATATCGCCGTCCGCTAAGAATATATTTCCGGAGGCTTTCAGATTCTTTTTTATGGCAGCGGAATCCGTCCCTTTTCCGGATGCATTTACTTTTAAAGTTCCAGTTCCTTTTAAAATGTCTTTCGTCGCCGGAATTTTCGACATATTGACGCCGCTGATATTAACGGAAGCTTCATAGGCCGGTTCGCCAAGCAGCCGGACCGACCCGCTGCCGGAAAGAGTTCCGTCGTAAAGATTTCCGCTAAGCGCTGACAAACTGGCTTTGCTTCCGCCATATCCAAAATCGGCCTTCAGTTTTGAAATTTCATAATCCAGATATTTTATTTTGTCCGTTTCTATATGCCCGCTGACGCTGATTTTTTGGGCATCCATTAAAGGCCCGCTGACTTTTAATTTTAAATCGGGGTCCGCTACGCCCTCTGCCGGAGCCAGAGCCTGCGTCAGCTTTTTTAATTCCGACAATTTTACCGGAGAAATATTGATCGCCAGCTCGGCCGGCATTTTGCCGATCGCCGATACCGTTCCGCTGGCATTTAATTTTGTCCCGCCAAAAGAAAGCGCGGCTTTTTTTATTGAAACAAGATCGTTATCATAATTGATGCCAAGATTAATAGACACAGGCACTTTATAGATATCTTTCGACAGGTCTTTTGTCACGGCAGCCGCAATTTTGGGTTCGAATGCCAGAAGCTGCCCCACATTAGAATCGGCAAGCTCTAAATTTACGTCCGCATGAGGCTTGTCTTTAAACAAAGCATCCGCGCTCAAAAGAAAAGGCGCCTCTCCGATCGTTAATTTCAGGCCCTTGGTGTTAAGCGCGCTTTTTTCCATGTCAATATTAAATTTGCCGTCGATTTTTACGTTTTGTTTGGCGCTCCCAAGAAGCGCTGCGGCCGCATATAAAGAAGCTTTGGTCTTTTTTGCCGTCGGCGAAAAATCCGAAAGTTTTATATCAAGATGACTGATCTCCTGCGGCGCCTCTCCCTCTTTTGACGCAAAAACCGAGCCTTCTTTTATCTCCAGCCCTTTGACGAGTATTTTCCATGAAGAGGGAGGCGTTCTTATCTCCGTCTTGGTTTCATCGGCTGCCCATGCAGAAGATATTATTCCAATTTCCGATGCCGAGCCGCGGCGGGATTCGGCTGCATTGGGCTTGTTCAGCAAATCGTCTATATTAGTCCGGCCGTTTTTCGCGGTTCTGTAATAAACTTCCGGATTTATTAGTTTCAAAGATGCTACAACCGCTTTTGAAAAAAGCGGGGTCAAAGAAACGGAGGCGGAAATTTCTCCGGCCGAAACAATAGGTTCGTTTGGAAACTGCCCATTTGCACCGGCAAGCTTGACATTTTTTAATGTGAAGCCCGGTAAAGGAAGGATTTTTATCCTCATCGATTCTACGGAAAGCTTTCCATTAATTCTCGATTCCACCTGTTTGATGGCGATTTTTTTGTATGTATCGGCGGGGATTAAAAATGGCGCAATGACGGCTAATATAATGATAACCCCGATGCCTATCGCTGCATATTTCAAAATTCGCTTCATAAGGCTTTAAGCTCCCCTAAAGAGCTTTCTAACGCTTTTCTTGACCACCTCATGAGATGCTCCGGGCGCTGTTGCAATAAAAACAGTGTCGTCGCCGGAAACGGTTCCGATAATTTGCGGAATTTTATGGTTATCGATCGTAATGCCCACAGGCCCCGCCATTCCGATAAGCGTTTTAACTACAATTAAATTCGAGCCGGCGGAATCGATGCCCGTCACAAGCGGCGTTGAAGCGCTAACCTGCTGCTGCGGAATCACATAGCACCCCTGCTGTTTCACAAGGTTAAGCTCGCTGATATCGCGCGATAAAGACGACTGGGTTGTCTCAAAGCCGTATTTCAGAAGAAGTTTTGCAAGATCATCCTGCGTTTTGACCTGCTTATCTTTAATAAGCCTCAAAATCATATCCTGGCGCGCCTGCTTTCTTGTCGGTTTTACTTTTAAACGCATAACCTTTACCTCCGTTAATGCATATATATGCAATTATCCAATTTCGTCAAGAGGCCTCTTTCCCTTGCCTTTTGTCACATGCGATGTTAATGAGCCCTCTGAATTATGATAATAGGGCTCACAGGAAAAAACGGATGCGGAAAAGGTGTCGTGGCCGATTTTCTGCAGACGATGGGTTATCACTATCATTCCCTTTCCGACGTCATCAGGGATGAAGTGCTGGCGCGCGGCAAAAAAATCACGCGCGAGCTTTTAACCGATACCGGAAATGAGCTCAGAACCACATACGGACCGTCCGTCCTTGCCGATAGAGTTCTTGCAAAATTAGATCCCGAGAAAAATTATATCGTAGATTCCGTCCGCAACCCGTTTGAGGTCGAAGCTCTGAGAAGGCGCAAGGATTTTTATCTCTTAATGATAGATGCCGAACCAAAAATCCGCTTTGAAAGATTAAAAGCAAGGGGAAGAGAAAAAGATCCCGAAGACTACGATTCTTTCCTAAAACAGGAGGCAAAAGAG
Organism: Deltaproteobacteria bacterium; assembly: GCA_016180865.1. Classification (GTDB taxonomy): domain Bacteria; phylum UBA10199; class UBA10199; family 1-14-0-20-49-13; genus JACPAJ01. The sequence continues at coordinate 13,991 of JACPAJ010000132.1, read as the reverse complement.
GCCGGTTCAAACGACCCGAATGCCCAGCAGCTTAACAGAACCTGCGATATGGCAGATGCAAAAGTTGAAAACAACGATACTCTTGAAGAGCTGCATGAAGATATACGGCATGTTTTAAGAGCCCTTGCTGCCAATCAGGACAGGCCGTCGTGGGACGAATATTTTATGAAAATAGCGCAGGTGGCGGCTTTGCGGTCCAACTGCATAAAAAGAAAAGTTGCCGCCGTCATCGTGCGCGATCAGCGCGTTGTTTCAACGGGCTATAACGGCACGCCGCGCGGAATTAAAAACTGCAATGAAGGCGGATGCCCGCGCTGCCATACATTCGGCAAGTCCGGCGTTGCGCTGGATGAATGCCTTTGCGCCCATGCGGAAGAAAATGCAATTGCACAGGCGGCTTATCACGGCGTCAGAGTGTCCGGAACGACATTATATTCCACATATTCCCCGTGCCTCAGATGCACGAAATTAATTATTAATTCCGGCGTTTCCGAAGTTGTTTACAGCCTTGCATACCCGATGGAAAAAATTCCGCTGTCGCTTCTGACCGAAGCCGGCGTAAAGGTCCGGCAGCTTGAAACCAAATAGCTATGAAGGGCAAAGGACGCTTAATCATCATCGCATCGCCATCCGGCGGCGGAAAAACATCCATAATAAAACACCTGTTAAATAAATACCCTTCGATGGTTCATTCCATTTCCTGCACCACAAGGCCCGCGCGCGACGGCGAAAAAGACGGCCGGTATTATCATCATATAGATAAAAAGGCGTTTGAAGGCGGCATGAAAAGCGGCAAATTTGCAGAATGGGCTTTAGTTCACGATAATTTTTACGGCACGCCGAAAGAACCGCTGGACAACTGGCTTTTGGCGGCTAAAGACGTTCTTTTGGATCTGGATATTGTAGGCAGCCTGAATTTAAAAAAGCTGTACGGAAACCGCGCTATAACAATATTCCTTCTGCCTCCTTCGATGGAAGAGCTTAAGAAGCGGCTGGAGTCGAGAAAAACAGATTCGGTCGAAGCTCGGAATCTCCGGCTGAAGAATGCAATTGCGGAACTTTCCAAAAAAGATATGTTCGATCGTCAGGTCGTCAACGATGTTTTAGAGCAGACTTATAGAGAGGTTGAAAAAATAATAGGCTATGCTGATTCGTGAATTCATCGAAGAGCGCGAGCAAAAGACACTTGCTCCTTATGCTCAGGCTTCCTGCAAAAGCTTAGGCAGAAAGTATAAAGAGGAAGAGTGTCCTATGCGCACGCGCTTTTTCAGGGATATGGGGCGAATCATCCACTCGACCGCTTTCAGGCTGCTGGAATATAAAACGCAGGTCTTTGTGAACGATGAAGGCGATTATTACCGCACTCGCCTGACGCACAGCCTTGAAGTAAGCCAGATGTCGCAGGGAATCGCCAGAGTTTTGTTCGTTAATGAAGACCTTGCAAAAACAATCGCCCTTGCACATGACCTTGGCCACCCGCCCTTCGGCCATTCCGGCGAAAAGGTTTTAAATGAGCTTATGAAAAACGACGGCGGCTTCGAGCATAATTTGCAAAGCTACCGCGTTGTAACGGAACTGGAGGAATGTTATCCGGATTTCCGCGGCTTAAATCTTTCTTATGAAGTTCTTGAAGGAATATTAAAACATACCACAGACTATGACAAGCCAAGCGCCGTTAAAGAGTTCAAAAACGTAGGTTTCCCGACAATTGAAGCTCAAATCGTGAATCTGGCCGATGAAATCGCATTTATGAATCACGATTTGGACGACGGCATACACTGGGGAATGCTTTCTATAAAATCTCTTAAAGACGTAAAATTCTGGGACGAAACACACAAAGAAGTTCAAAGTGCGATTCCTTCGGCCTCCGAAAAGGTAAAAAGAACGCGCACTATCAGTTCCCTAATCGGCAAGCTTATAACGGATCTTGTGGCCGAAACCAAGGAGAGGATCGAAAGCAATAATATCAAAACGCTTGAAGATGTGAGGGCTAAAGGAAAAAATATAGTCTCTTTCAGCGAAGATATTAAGAACAAAACCCGCGAAGCCAAAGATTTCCTCTTTCAAAATATGTACCGGCACGAAAATGTCGTTAAAATGGCCAAAAAAGCGGAAAAAGTGATCGGCGCCCTTTTTAAAGCGTATTCAGGCAACCCAAAACTCCTTCCGGACCGCTATTCAAGCCGCTTGGAAGCCGACGGTTCCAAAAGGCACATTTGCGATTACATTGCCGGAATGACCGACCGTTTTGCCCTGCAGCAATTTAAAAAGATAGTTGACCAAGCCTAGCTTTGTCTGCTAGGGCTTGGATCAAGAAGTCCTTCCTAAAAGCATTTATGACAAAAAATTTTCACATCGGCATTATGGGGAATCTTTTTTCGGGAAAGACGACTCTCATGGATGCCCTTGCGAAAGATCCGTACAAATCCGATCTTGAAAAAATTCTTGACGGCGCGGAGCTTCATACTTTTTCCGAACGCGTTGAAAAAGGCTCGCTCACGGATGAATGCCTCGCGCTTTTTTATAAAGACCGCGTTGCAAATATTTTTTCCACCGAAACTGCATTTCTTTTCATGCGGACTCTGCAGCAGAGGGAAATCCGCCATCTGATGACGCGCGAAAACAGGCGCGGAGTGCTGATTCTGGAAGACCGTCCGTTTTTAGACGGGCCGGAGGTCTTCGTTAAAAGAATGATTGATTCCGGCGAAATGCCGAAAGCCCATGCAAGGCTTTATAGAACTCTTTTCTGCCAGATTCTGCACAATGAGCACATCCGCCTTCCGGATTTGACTGTTTATTTGAGATCTGAGCCGCACCTTCTTGAAAAAAGGCGCGCCAAAAGGGCCTCTGAGGGAGATTCGTATGCAAAGACAATAACGGAAGAGTATTTGACCGAGATTCACGAATGTTATGAGGACTTGATCATCGGATGGAAAGAAACTCTTGCAAAATACCAGGAGCTGGCGACCGTTCCGCCGGATGCCGACACAATAATTCTGCCGGCGGAAATCGATATGTACGAGCATCCCGATTATGTCCATGTGGCCGCGGCGACGATTCGCGAAAAAGCCCGCAGAATGGTCTCGGCTCGTAAAAATCAGATAAGGCCGCCAAAAAGAGTCGAACTAAAAAAAAATAGTCAGGAATAATTGCGGGAAGCCCAGTTGTAAATTTTTAGTATGGCCCTTTCTACCAACAATATTCTAGATGTCACCGAAGACACTTCAATAAAAAGGTATCAGGTCCCGCACAGGCTCACAAATGTCGTCCGCCGCCTGATGAAGCATTTTGCAAAAAATCAAAATCTTATCACATGCGTCGGAAATATCGGTTCGGGCAAAAGCTCTCTTATAAAACTTCTCGCATATACGACCGGCATGAACGCCCTTTTTGAGCTGCCGGATGAAGGGTTTGAAGACCACTTGGTCCAAAACGAATCGTTTTTCTCCATTTTGGCGACCGCCAAAGATACGGCTAAAAGAACTTTGGGAAGATATTACGGCGCCATAAACGAATTCATCGAATGTCAGGCCAAAGAAAAAACGGAAAGCCCCGCGTGGCTGATGGCTAAAAGAAATCTTGAAAAAGCGGCGCTAGATATCCAGCATGCGTATCTTGACTTAAGAAAGATGCAGCTTCAGGCTGTTCCGCACCTTGGTCATTCCACCTGCGTCGACGGCTCTTCGTGGGCCGACCGGTACGCGTTTTGCGAAGTTCTGCACCGTGATATGGATGTTTCCTATCTCACAAGGGACGCGCTCGATATTATAGACAAAAGGCTTGACGCTGAATTCAAGCCGCTTGTTAATCCGTGTCTTATGATAATACTTCACGGGCCGCTGGATTATCTCTTTCAAAATATAAGGGAGCGCCACCGCACGGAAGAAAAATCAAAGCCGGAAGACAGCGATATCCCCGAAGGCCTTTCGAGGCTTGTTAAAGCGCTGAACAGCCGTTACGATAATTTCGTCGATATTTTAAGAACAACCGGCTGGTACCAGGGCCCGGTCCTTAAAATCGATGTTTCCAAGATCGATTTCATTTCAAACGTCCGCCATCTGATCGCAGTGTATGAAGGAATTGAAAAACTGCTGATTCCTGCGGGTTGAAATTTTATGAAATATGGGGGCCTTGTTTTAACGGCTGCCGTGTTAGGGCTATTTCTGCCTAAGATTACTTTTGCGCTTGATTCGGAAAAGGATTGCAAGAAAACACTTACATATTTCAATATGCTGCAAAGGTTACCATTCCGTTATCAATCACCGCCTCAGCCCCTCTCCTCATCTACGGCTTGAACGTAAAGATGCAGCCGTAATATCTCCGGTTTCAAATGAATTGCTCGGCAAATATGTAATCGTAAACCGGCAAGGGCAAAGATTATAGAATATAGTATTTATTTTAACTTTTGGTTAGTAATATTTTTGTTAAAAACTATAAGTATTTCTAACTTCTTATTCGCACTAACATACGAATAAGAAGTTGAAATACTATAGCAGGCAAGTTGAATTTGGCAGAGTGCATGGGAAGAATTGAGATATATAAATTCGGTAAAAACTTTTAAAGACTTTATAGATAGTCAGCGTCTTGGTGAAAAAGATTTTTTTGATCTGGACAATGCAACGCCCTAGTAAACTAAGGAATATTACTTGTATTAAAACTTGAATTCAGGGAGACAGCAGAAAGGGATGAGAAAAATCAAACAGTTCATCTATAGATTACGGCCAAAATTTAGCGGCGCTGGAAATTTACGGATCTACGCGGATTTAATAGCAGCAATGAGTTCCAAAACAGCTTTTTTGCCGTCTGCAAAGTACATCAATGTGTTATCGGCGGCGAAAAGAGGGTTTGGTATTCCGGAAAATCCCGGACTCAGGCTGCGCTTAATGACAACAACCGTTTTTGCCTTATCGACATTTAAAATAGGCATTCCGGCAATAGGGCTTTTTGGATCGGTTCTTGCGAGAGGGTTAGCAACATCGGTCTGCTCGAATGTTGAATTTATTTCGTCCATCTCTTTTAATTTATCGTAAGGAATGTCCGCTTCCGCCAATAAAACATTCATATGACCCGGCATTCTTCCGGCTACGGGATGAATTCCAAATTCAACCGTTATTCCCTTTGACTCAAGCAGATTCATAAGATCCCTTACCGTGTGCTGAGCCTGCGATACGGCCATGCCATAGCCCGGAACAATTACAACCCGCCTAGCTGCGTCAAAGAGCATCGCAATCTCCTCTGGAGACGCAGATTTCACTTTTCCAGCGTAAATTTCTTCTCCTGCCTTTGACATTGAAGCATCCATAATCCCGAAAAGAACGTGTGTTAAGCTTCTGTTCATGGCCTTGCACATAATCTGGCTTAAAATTATTCCCGAAGCGCCGACTAAAGAGCCCGAAATAATAAGAACATTATTATTCAGAACAAAGCCTGTCGCGCATGCGGCGAGCCCTGAATATGAGTTCAACAAACATATGACCACTGGCATGTCGGCGCCGCCGATTGGAATCGTCGTCAAAATTCCCAGGAGAGATGAAACCGCGACAAGAATCCAATAGGCATATATTGCGTGAGGATTTAAAATTACCCAAAGGCCAAGAGCAAGGGAGATTAATCCAAGCATAAGATTTAACAACTGCTGCCCCTTAAAAATAACCTGCTTTTCAAAAATCAGGCCTTCAAGTTTTGCAAAGGCCACCATGCTGCCCCAAAATGTCACGGCGCCTATAAGTCCCGATACCACCGTTGCAATTGTTAACTGAAAACCGGGCCTATAAGTTTCGATAAGCGCGGTCCCTGCAACAAGAAGGGAAGCGCCGCCTCCGAATCCGTTTAAAAGCGCGACCATCTGCGGCATGGCGGTCATTTTAACTTTTATCGCCAATATTGCCCCAATCACGGAGCCAACTAAAATGCCGGCTAGAATTATCTCAAAGCTTATGATATGGCGGTCGAAAAGCGTCGCAACAACAGCAATAAGCATGCCCAGCGCGCCGAGAAAATTTCCGGTAACGGCGCTTTTAGGATGCGAAAGCATCTTTAGCCCTAAAATAAAAAGAACCGCGGCGATAAGATATGAAATATTTATCAGAATTTCGGACATTTTTATCCTTTTCGCTTAAACATTTTCAGCATTCTGTGAGTAACCATAAACCCGCCGACGGCATTTATCGCTGCAAAAACAACCGCAATAAACGCCAAAACCGCGGTTAAAGTATTATATTTTGTGCCGGCGGAGATTATTGAACCAATAATTGTGATTCCGGAAATCGCGTTGGATCCGGACATCAGCGGCGTATGCAGAATCGGCGGGACTTTTGCGATAATTTCAAAACCAACCCACATCGCCAGAACAAATATCGTCAATATTACGATAAATTCCATGTCTTCCCATCCTTTGCAACCAGCGTTTTGCTGACGATTTCATCTTCCATCGAAATATTTACTGCGCCGTTTTTTATCATATTTAAAAGAAATGACGTAATATTTTTGGAGTACATCTGGCTCGCGTGACAGGCAACTTCCGACGGAAGATTGGTCGGCCCCAAAATTGTTATGCCGCCTGCATTAACAATTTCATCCGCTTTTGTTAGCTCGCAGTTTCCGCCCTGCGATGCGGCCAAATCAACTATCACAGAACCTTTGGCCATTTTCTTAACCATGTCCGCCGTTACCAAAACGGGCGATTTTTTTCCCGGAATCAGCGCAGTTGTGATTAGCTCTCTCTGCTTTTTATAAAATTCGCCCCCAAGCTCCTTGGCGTAACCGCCCTTTTCTACCGCTGCTCCAGTTTCAAGAGGAAGAGCGATAAATTTTGCGCCGAGGCTTTCAATCTGCTCTTTTACGGCGGGCCGCACATCATAAGCGCTTACAACCGCGCCAAGTTTTCTTGCCGTCGCTATGGCCTGCAGGCCCGCAACGCCTGCGCCGATAATGAAAACTTTCGCCGGCATAAGTGTTCCTGCCGCGGTCATCATCATCGGAAACATTTTTGGAAGATAATAGGCGGCCAGCAAAACCGCTTTATATCCGGAAATAGTCGCCATCGATGACAAAACATCCATCGATTGCGCCCTGCTTATTCTCGGTAAAAGCTCCAGCGCAAAAACAGTTGCGCCGGTTGACGCTACTTTTTTGAGAGGCTCGGCCTCATTAAGAGGATCAAAGAGGCCTATTAAAATTTGGCCTGGTTTAGCGGATTCTTGCCGCCCGTGAATTTGCAGAATTATATCGCTGGATTTAAAAATGTCCTCGCGGCTTTCGGCTATTTTTGCCCCTTTTTCCGCGTAATCAAAGTATCCGGCCTCGCTGCCGGCGCCGGCCTCAGCCAAAACATCCAAACCGGCCTTTACAAGGCGCTGCACGTCGGATGGAATAACGGAAACCCGTTTCTCCCCCGCAAATGTCTCTTTTGGAATTCCAACTTTTACCGCCATTTCAATTAAGAAATAACCTTTATGGCGCGTGAATTCAACTAAAATTTAGGCCCTACTGATATTGGTCTTGCCACGAACATTCTAAATTAACCGTCACTGCGCTGTTAACATCGGGGCATCCTTCCGCCTCGCACAAAAATGTTTTAAACCCCATGTCCTGAAACTTAAAGAATAGATCCATATATAATGTTCCCTGACCTCTAAGCTCATCGGGAAGGTCGGAAAGAAAATAACCAATCGTTTCCATATCCATATAAGAAGATTCGTGTGGCGTTTTTCCCTGCTTTTGCAAGTTATCGTCAATTAAATCTTTAAAGTCTAAACATGCCGTATTTGAAAAGTTGTTCGCAATATCTCCTTCAGCTCCAATCGTTTTGGCAACGACATCTCTCCACATTTTCGGTTTGAACGACAAGTATTGCAGAACAGCCGGATTGTCCCTGCTGTCGCCGTCAGGATCGTTCCATCCTTTGGTTGTTGCGCTATAAACCGTATCAAGCGCCTTGTCCAAATCCCTGACATGACTTGCCCATTTGGTATAAAGATCCAGCCCGCGGCTGCCCATGCGACGCCACCCATAATCGTTTGGACTAGTGTTAATCATTGCATTCACATATGCATCCGCTACCGCTAAAGATTTATCTCCGCCGGAATTTGCCAAAACCTGCCCGGTTATATCTGCTCCTACGACCTCTTCCGGAACATAAAAGTCCGATTCATCCACAACGCAATCGCCGGTTGTCTCATATTGCTTAAGATAATTCCCAACTACAGCGTTAGTAACCGGAAAACAGACATCATTAAGGCAGACCGAATAAACGCCCGGCGCATCTCTGCATTCTCTTGGTGTGACACTCATAGATTTTCCTCCTTTTTAATAACTTCTATCTTATCGACGCATTATAAAAAAAGTTGCTAGGTTTTTTCTACGCAATAACGGCCGCTACAATGTTTGACAGCCACTGCCAATAAAGGCCGATAAAAATTGTGGCGAAAGAGAGAACGCCTAAAATCGCGGCAAGGCGGCGGCTGGAAAATGCGGGTTGAACGGCATCGGCAGGCTCATCAAAGAATATCGTTTTTACTATCCGCATATAATAGTAGAGAGAAACCACGCTGTTTGCAATTCCTATAAATGCCAGCCAGTAGAGTTTTGCATCCATAACCGCTGCAAAAATATAGAATTTCCCGATAAATCCGACAAACGGGGGAATGCCGGTTAAAGATAATAAAAATATCGTCATTGTAATTCCGAGTATTGCGCCGCTGGCGCCGCGCCGGCCTAGGCCTTTGTAGGCAGCAAGCGATTCTCTACCACCCTCCCCTATGTCCCCTCCCATCAAGGGAGGGGAAGTATTCGCTATAATCTGCACCACTAAAAATGCGCCTAAATTCATAACCAAATACGCCGCGAAATAAAAATATACAGCCTCGGCTCCTCTCGGAGTCCCTGAAGCAACTCCCATTAATAAATAGCCAGCATGAGCAATCGAAGAATACGCAAGCAGCCTTTTAACGTTTGTCTGCGGAATGGCCGCGAGATTTCCGAATGTCATGGTAGCTGCCGAAATAACCGCGATAATTAAAGGCCAGTTAAACCCGTCGCCGGCCGCGCTAAATACGCGCATTAAAACCGCAAAACCGGCCGCCTTTGGAGCAACCGATAGAAACGCCGTTATCGGCGTTGGCGCTCCTTCATAAGCATCGGGACACCACGCGTGCATGGGAACGGCGGCAATTTTATATAAAAAGCCGGCAAGGATAAAAAGGCCGGCTAGTGAGATGGTAAGATGGGGAGATGGGGAGATGGTTAAAAAACTTTTAATATCAAGCGTTCCGGTCAAACCGTAATATAAGCTCGCGCCATACAAAAATACGCCGGATGCGACTGCGCCGTAAAGAACATATTTCAGCGCGGCCTCGCTTGAACGCGAGCTCCCGCGCGCAAAACCCACCAAGATAAATGACATGAGGCTGACAAATTCCAGCGCGAGATATATCATTAAAAGATTATTGGCCGAGGCCAATAGATTCATTCCAAGAACGGAACCGACGAGAAGGGAGTAATATTCCGCGGAATCATTAGCTCCCGCTCTTAATTCATTGGATCTCTGCGAAAAAATAATAACAATCAATGCCGTAATAATAAATATTTCCTTAAAAAAGGCCGCTGGCTTATCAAGAACCAGGAGCCCCCAAAAAAGCGGCGGCGAACCGATATTGAAATTCTTCAGAACAAATACCGCCGAAGCCAGAAGGCCCGCAATGGCTATGACTGACGCGTATTCCCCCTTTTTGCCTGCTTTGTCGGAAACGAGCGCAAAGATAAATAAAATCAGCGCCACCGCCGATAAAATCAGCTCCGGAATAAAAAATGACATGCTCGCTAGATTTGGCATAAGCGTTTAATTATTTAACAAACAGCTGGTTTATTCCCACAAGCGTTGCGTTCATAATGTCCAGCATCGCTTTTGGATAGACGCCCAAAATGACGACTATCAACGCCAGCGGCGCAAGAGTTACGGTCTCCCTCCAGCTGATTTCAGGGAGATTTTTATACTTCTCATTGATCTTGCCTAAAAATACGCGCTGATATGTCCACAACACATAGGCTGCAGTCAGCACAACGCCCGACACGGAAACCGCGGTGTACCACGGCCACATTTTAAATGCTCCGAGGAAAACCAGCGCTTCGCTTATAAAACCGGACAAACCCGGGAGCCCCAGTGCGGCAAAAAAGGCGATTGCGGTCCACACCGCGTATCTCGGCATGATATGCGCCAGGCCTCCGAAACCTTCCAAGTCTCTATGATGAACCCTGTCATAAATAATTCCGACGATCAAAAAGAGCTGGGCTGTGATTGTTCCGTGGTTAAACATCTGCAAAACCGCGCCGTTCATCCCTTCGTTTGTAAAACTTGCCATGCCGAGCAAACAGAAGCCCATATGGCTGATCGATGAATAAGCAATCAAGCGTTTGAAATCTTTTTGCGCCATCGCGCACAAAGCTCCATAAACGATATTTATCATTCCAAATACGGCAATCCATTTGGCGAATTCAAACGTTATATCTGGGAAAATAGGATAACAGAAGCGGATCATTCCGTATGTTCCCATCTTCAGCAAAATTCCCGCCAGAATAACCGATATCGCCGTCGGAGCCTCAACGTGCGCGTCCGGCAGCCATGTATGAAACGGAAAAACCGGCACTTTAATCGCAAATGCAATCATAAGCCCAAGCCAGCATAGAAGCCTGAAGTTATGAGCTGTCATTGGACCGATATGGACCGATTGATCCATCAGCGTTAAAATATTAAACGTATTTCCCTCGCTATAGAAATAGAAAGCAATCATCACAAGGAGCATCATCACGCTTCCGACAAGAGTGTATAAAAAGAACTTGATAGCCGCATATTCGCGCCTCGGCCCTCCCCAGATTCCGATCAGAAAATACATCGGCAAAAGCATCACTTCCCAGAAAAAATAAAATAGAAAAAAATCGAGAGCCACAAAAACGCCGGTCATTCCGGTCTGCAGAAGCAGAAAGAGCGGAAAATAGCCCTTCACCTGCTTAAGCCGTCGATTCCAAGATAATATTGAACATGATATGAAGCAATCCAGTCAAAAGGCCCTTCTACGAACTGCATTCCGCCAACGCCCCGCTGAAAAGCGTAAAACACCCAGACCGCGCAGGCAAGCGCCGGAAATGTGGCAAGCAGCGCCACCCATTTCACAAGAGCATCGCGGGCTTTCGGCAAAAATGGAATTATCACCGCTCCAATCAGAGGCGAAAATGTCATGATTGTTAAAATTGGAAATCGCATTAGATTACCCTCCAAACAAGAAGCACAATTAATCCAAATAATATTATATAAAAGTAGTGTTGAATCCGGCCGGTTTGTATCAGACGGAGTTTTCTTCCGGAAGTGATTGTGGCGTTCGCAACGACATTAACCGCGCCGTCCACAAAAAACCAGTCCCACCATCCGCTGACTGCGGCCCAAAATACGCCAAACGCCGCGCACGCATTGACAAATCCGTCAATCACCGCCTGATCGAAAGCTTTTAGCAGATCGTTCAGCTTTAGAAGCGGCTGAATAAATATAAAATCGTAAATTTCATCTATATAATATTTATTATAGACAAGCGTGTGGAGCCTCCTGAATTTTGCAGTAAAGGAAACAATCAAATCTTTCCGTTTTGTATAAAACCAAATCGCGGCAAAAATTCCGGCAACCGCAACGCTGACTGAAAAAAGCATAAGCAGATATTCTATTGAACCATGCCCTTCAGCTATCATCTTGCCATCTTCCAATCTTCCTATCTTGCTAGCAAATACCGGCTCCAGCCAATGTTCAAAATAATTAGGCATGCCGACAAATTTGCCAAGCGCATGAGGCAGGCCCATAAAACCGCCAAGGATAGATAAAACAGCTAAAACCACCAGCACGCTAGTAATTGACAAACTCTGTTCCTGAGGCGTTAACGGCTGATGATGATCATCAACTTTATGTGCGGAATCCAGTGCATCGGCTTCATCGTACTCGTGTTCGGCTGCGGTATGAAGCTTGCCGAAGAATGTCATAGACACGCATCTGAACATATAAAATGCCGTGCCGATGGCCCCTGCCACGCCAAGCCCCCATAATACGTAATATAAATGATTATCGGCTCCGCGCGAAAAGACCTGCCATAAAATTTCGTCTTTGCTGAAAAATCCGGCCAGCGGGAATATTCCGGCCAGCGCAAGCGTAGCCGCCAAAAATGTCCAGAATGTCACCGGCATGTAATTTCTGAGCCCGCCCATTCTATCCATATGCTGCTCATGATGCATTCCTAAAATAACGCTTCCGGCTCCCAAAAAGAGGCATGCTTTAAAGAACGCGTGCGTTACAAGATGAAAAATTCCCGCCGAATATATGGATGTCCCCATTCCTAAAAACATATAACCAAGCTGCGAGACAGTTGAATATGCAAGCACCTTTTTTATGTCATTCTGCGCAAATCCGATCGTGGCCGCAAAAACCGCGGTAACCGCGCCGACCGTTGCTACAATCGCCAAAGCAGTTTCGCTCATTGTGTATAAAAAATTCATCCGGCCGATCATATAAACGCCGGCTGTGACCATGGTTGCCGCGTGAATCAGAGCCGAAACGGGCGTCGGGCCTGCCATGGCATCTGGAAGCCAGACATATAAAGGAATCTGCGCCGATTTGCCTGTAGCGCCGATAAAAAGAGCAATGCATATGACGGTTACAACCGCATACGGCCCCATTTTCAAGCCGTCCAGCAGACTCACATGCTCTCTAAGTTCCGTAAACGTAACCGTCGGATGACCGACAGAATAAAGAGCCCAAAAAAGTATCGCTACGCCGATTATAAAACTGAAATCGCCGATGCGATTGACTATAAAAGCTTTCATTCCTGCTGCCGCGTTCGGCTTATGGTCGAACCAAAAGCCGATTAATAGATAAGAACATAGGCCGACGCCTTCCCATCCGACAAACATAAGAAGAAGATTATCTGCCAGCACAAGCATCAGCATCGCAAAGCAAAAAAGGTTTAAATAAGAGAAAAACCTTGAATAGCCCTTGTCCGGAGCCATGTAACCGATCGAATAAACATGAATCAAAAACCCAACGCCGGATACGACAAGAACCATCACGATAGACAACTGGTCTATCAAAAAAGCCACATTTGCTTTTAATAAATCGAAATCAAACCACGGAAACCATGTGACCGTTATCGAGCGCTCCTCGGCAGAAAGCAGATTCAATTGATAGAATATTCCGCAGGCGATAATAAACGATGCCAGAATGGAGCCGCACGCCACGACATTTGTCAGCCATTTGCGGGTTTTTATGCCGGAAAAAGAGACAAACCCGTTAATCGCCGCGCCGATTAAGGGCAAAAGAGGAATTAAATAGCTTATGTTAATAAAATTCATCTTATCTACTCTTTCAAAGTCACAACCTTATCCGTATCAATCACTTTAAATCTCTTATAAATCGCAAGTAAAACAGCCAGCGCAACAACCGCTTCCGCTGCAGCCAGAACAATAATAAAAATCGCCATAATGTGCCCGTCGATATGATTTCCGTTAAAATGGGAAAACGCCACAAAGTTAAGCCCCGCCGCGTTGAGCATAAGTTCAATGCCCATAAGCATCCCGATGGCATTAACACGGGTAAGGCATGTATAAAGTCCCAAGAGAAAAAGGATCAGGCCGATTATTAAGTAGTACTCTAGCTGCATCACTTCACTTCCCTCCTGGCCAAAACAATTCCGCCTACCAAAACTAAAACCAGCAACAGCGACACAATTTCAAACGGAAGCAGATATTCCTGCAACAGTTTGTTGCCGATTGCGGCTGTCGTTGGAGAATATCTTTCGGTTAATCTCGAAAGCCAAGCGCCGCCGGATATCGTCCTCCAAATTAAAATGCCCAGCACAACAACGCCTATCAGTGCGGCAAAAGGCTCCATCGCGCGGTTCAATAACTCCCGCTTGCCCGAAGCCTTCTCGATTTTTGACGTCAGCATTACCGCAAAAAGAATC
>JACPAJ010000150.1 GCA_016180865.1 Deltaproteobacteria bacterium | reverse complement strand
AAACTATTTGAGAGTCTTTGTCCCGACAACTCCGAATCCAACGTCGGGCTTTCTTCTTATTGTTCCGGAGAATAATGTAATCCGGCTGAATATTTCGGTTGAAGAGGCTTCAAAAGTCATAATAAGCGGCGGTCTGCTATAGGCCTTGAAAGGCATGAACGTTAAAATCATCACAACCAACAGAAAGGCCTCTTTCAATTACAATTTACTTGATAAATTTGAGGCCGGAATGGTTCTGACCGGCAGCGAAGTAAAATCGTGCCGAGACGGCGCGGTAAATATCGGCGAATCGTACGCGCTGATAAAAAACGGAGAGATGTGGCTCGTTAACGCCGATATAAGCCCCTATGAGCCGGCAAATTATTTAAATCATAAGCCGAAAAGAGACCGTAAACTGCTGCTTCACAAGCGCGAGCTGATCCGCATTTCAGTCAAACTTAAAGAGCGGGGGCTGACATTAATTCCGACTAAAATGTATTTCAAAGGCGGACGGGCCAAGCTGGAGATAGCTTTGGCAAAGGGCAAAAAATCGTACGACAAGCGCGAATCAATCAAAAAGCGGGATATAAAGAGGGAATTGTCAAGAAGCGGCCGCTGACCGCAGCGGCAGACGGAGCAATGAGGTAAAAAGATAATCGGTCATTGCGAGCGTAGCGAAGCAATCTCGTGTAAACAATTAATTTCACGGGATTGTCACGTCAGCCTTCGGCCTCCTCGCAATGACAAGCATTATAAAGCTATTTACGACGCATTACACTAGATTTGCTCCGTGACCATATCTATATATTGACAAAACATGCTTGAAGATTTACACCATTATCAGACAAAGGAGGCTGATATGGCAAACAGCAAGCTTGTAGAGGTTAAATTCTTTGGAAAGTCCCATACTTATGATTTCGTGATTGATGAAAAAAACGTCACGGTCAGTGACAATGACGGCAACGGGCTGATTGGAAAAGGAGATAAAATTGTCGAGGACAATCTAGATGCCTTCAAAAAATATAAGAAAATTGCCCAAGCTGTGGTTACACAATTTCGGAAAGATTTGCCAAGTGAACTTAATATTGCGGCTAAACAGTTAAAAGATGGCAAGGTAATAAGTGCTCGCAGATTGCCTGGCCAACATGGACCGTTGCCATCGCAGAGACAGCATGATAGCTCTTACGCTGTAGATTTTAACGGTGATGGAAAAACAGATATAGCCATCTTTGTTTCTACAAAAGGCGTTCACGTTGAAATTCAGATGCCTTGTTATGACAGCCCTCAACTTGCTGAGAAATGCGACACTAAAGCTGTCGAGGGTTATTTGAGATTATTTGACCTGTAGCATTCTCGCCTTGACATCTACCCCAATTTGTTCATTTATTGCATGCAAATGAGATTGTTAGAACAAATCAACAGCCCTGCCGATTTAAAGAAGCTGGCGCCGGAGAGGCTCCCTGAGCTTGCGTCCGAGCTCCGTCAGTATATGGTGGATGTGGTCTCCAAAACCGGCGGCCATTTGGCCCCATCCCTTGGGGTTGTAGAACTGACGCTGGCTCTTCATTACGTTTTTGATACGCCTAACGACAAGCTCGTGTGGGATGTCGGGCACCAGTCCTACGCCCATAAAATCATCACCGGCCGCAGGGAAGAATTTAAAACTCTCCGCCAGCTTAACGGCCTTACCGGATTTACAAAAAGATCGGAAAGCCCCTACGACGCTTTCGGCACGGGCCACGCCTCAACTTCAATTTCAGCGGCATTGGGAATTGCCAAATCTTTCAAAAAGCGCGGGATCGAAAAAAGAGCTATTGCAATTATAGGCGACGGCTCCATGACCGGCGGGCTTGCCTTTGAAGGCCTGAATCAGGCCGGTTTTAGAACCGGAAACCTCATCGTTGTTTTAAACGACAATGAAATGTCGATCGCCAAAAATGTCGGAGCTCTCTCCAGATTTTTTTCTCTCCATCTGCACAGTAAAAGAGCCGCAAGGCTTCGCCGCTGGTTTAAACGAACTTTAATAAAATTCATGCCTCGCAGAGGAAAAATGGTCTGGCAGCTCGCCCGCCGCGCGGAAGAAGTTGCGGCCGGATTTTTCACGCCGGGCTTTATGTTTGAATCGTTCGGATTTCATTATATCGGTCCCCTGGACGGGCACGATTTAAAAGAGCTGACGCGCGTTTTTAAAGAAATTAACGATACGCCGATAGGCGATACTCCGATTCTCGTCCATGTTATGACTAAAAAGGGGTACGGCTATAAGCCGGCCGAAGAAAATCCCACAAAATTTCATGGAATCGGCCCGTTCGATAAGCTTACGGGCAAAACACCGTCTTCAAACGGCAAAGTTTCATATACTCAAATTGCAGGAAGTACGATTCTTGACCTTGCAAAGCAGGATAAAAATATAATCGGCATTACCGCCGCGATGCCGACAGGCACGGGGCTTGATCTTCTGGCAAAGGAGCTTCCCGAACAATTTTATGACGTCGGAATTGCGGAAGGGCACGCTGTGACTTTTGCAGCGGGGCTTGCGACGGAAGGCTTCAGGCCTGTAGTTGCGGTCTATTCAACATTTTTGCAAAGA
>JACPAJ010000131.1 GCA_016180865.1 Deltaproteobacteria bacterium | reverse complement strand
CGAGATCGATATTCCCTTTGAACGGATGGTCGATATCCGATTCATGAGCTTCATCTATTATTACATCGACAAATGTGCCTCCGGCAAGCTCCTGATGAAGCCGCGTTGTGGTAAAATACATATTTCCGGGAATATAATCGCCCTGCTTTATCCATGATTTGCTTAAGAGATGCTCGGCTCCGCGCCCCTGATGGGTCGGCACAAGGTATTTATAGCCGTAAACATTTCTGACGGCCTCTTCCAAATTATAATAATTTCTGCTTCCGGCATAAGCTTCGTCGCCAAGCATCATTCCGGCCCACTGGCTGTCGCTCATAGCCGACGTTCCCGAATCCGTCAAAAGGTCTATCCAGACATCTTCGCTTTTTAAAAGGAATGTATTGTATCCGGCTTCTTTTATGCATTTTTCGCGGTATTCGCGGGAAGTCATTTTTATCGGCTCGACCATCTTGATTTTAAAAGGCTCGGCCGGCGGAATGTTCATCATATCTTTTTCATCCTCCTTATATAATCTGTAAATATTTCTTTAATGTATTTTCCGGAATTTTCAACGACGCGCGCTTTTTTGAATAATGTGTAGCCGTCGCCGCCGTTGGTCAGAAAATCAATCGTTGCGATTGTATATTCCTTCTTAGGATCAAGCTTATCCTCCGGCTTTATGCCCGAAAGCTGCAAAACTTTACCGAGTTTTTTAGCCTCTTTGAATAAGAGATCTATTTCTTTGCCGGTCATCGCAACTTTTAAAACCGTGTTCGGGAATGGGAGCACTTCTTCAATATCGCCTCTGGTTATATTCCCTTTTTTTAACGGACGCCTGATGCCGCCGGTATTTGTCATGCCGAAATCGGCATTGACATAATCTTTCATCGATTTTGTGATTAAAGCGCCCAGTTTTGTCGTCTGATTCGAACGCTCATGGGTTATATCTTCCGTAGCAACACCGACCACTTTTTTCATTTCAGAACCCACTGCGCTCAAATAAGGTTTCATTAACAAGGCGACCTCATGATCTTCTTTTGCCTTATCATCTATCGCGATAAGCTCATGCGACGTCTCTTTAACTTTTGTTCCGTCGATTTCCAAATCTATTCTTCCGAGGAACGTGCCATAAGAAGGAGTCTGGCATACGGGGATTTGTTTAACGGTCCTGCAATATTCATTTGCCTTTATATGGTCATGTCCTCCGACAACGGCATCGAGGCCTTTTACAGCTTTGGCGAGCGCAATATCATTTAATACGCCTTCGTGAGTCAGGGCTATCTGGACGTCGGTTTTTTTATTCAAATCCTTCATTAGTTTTTTTGCAATTGGTATCGGCTTGCCGAATCTCAGCTGGGCTACATTTTTCGGAGATGCCAGAGCGGGAGTTTGAGGGTGGGTCAGGCCGATCACGCCGATTTTTAAACTGTCGGCCGGAGATAAAATTGCGGAAGGGTCGGCAAAAAGAGCGCCGCCTTCCTTGATATAAATATTCGCGCCCAGTATTGGAAAAGAATGTTTAAACTGCCCGATGCCTTCTTTATTAAAATCAAAATCGTGGTTTCCTATCACGAAAGAATCGGTATGAATCGCGTTTAAAAAATCGACTTCTGCTTTTCCTTTGAACTGTGCGGATGCCGGAGTGCCTGAAATTAAATCGCCGCCGTTGAATACGAGCGTAATATAACCCTTCTTTGAATTTTCAATTTTAATTTCATTGATTTTTGCGGCAATGCGGGAAGCCTGTTCAAGATGCCCGTGAAAATCGTTGAAATGAAGAATAGTCAGGTGCCGCGGCTCGGCATATGCCGGCAGAGAAAGCAATAAAAACACTAAAGCGCGTTTTAACATAATGTATCTCCTGTTAAGGTTTATATGCAATCGCATCAATCTCAACCTTCACATCTTTTGGAAGGCGCGCGGCCTGTACGCATGCGCGGGCAGGTTTGTGCGTTCCGAATTCCGCAGCATAAATTTCATTCATTTTCGCAAAATCGTTCATATCGGCAAGAAAGACGGTTGTTTTTACGACATCTAAAAGCGAAAGGCCCGCCGCGGACAAAACTGCCTTCAGATTTGAGATGACAAGCTTTGTTTGTGCTGTCGCATCACCGCCAAAAAGCTTTAGTTCATTTGTTTTGGGGTCAATAGGTATCTGGCCGGAGCAGAATAAAAATCCGCCGGCTTCAACGCCCTGCGAATATGGCCCGACAGCCTTTGGAGCGTTTTCTGTGCTTATATATTTCATGGTTAGATGGAATATCCGCTTACAATAAACTTGTCAAATTATTTAGAAAATGTAATTAGTTGACTGAAAGGAGTTAAATATGGCTGAAGAACATGTAGGATTGCCTGAAAATGCGCGGCGTGTGTTAAATCCCGGCGAAAAATACGAACCGCTGATTAAATGTTCGGAAATAGTTCCGGAGGTGACATTAAGATCCGTTTTCTTAGGAATTATGATGTGCATTATATTTTCGGGAGCTATTGCATATCTGACGCTAAAAACCGGCAACGGCCTTGAGGCGGCAATTCCAATTTCCATATTGGCCGTTGGTTCTTCTTATCTTTTCAAGCGGCGCAGCACGCTGCTGGAAAATGTTAATATTATAGCGATCGGCTCAACTTCCGGAATTATAACTGGCGGCGCAGTTTTCGTTTTGCCCGCGCTTTATGTCATGGGTTTGGATTCCTATACCAATCTTTTTCAGCTCTTTTTTATTCCGTTTTTGGGGTCGGTATTGGGCGTGATGCTTTTGATACCTTTACGGCGCTATTTTGTGGCCGATATGCACGGCAAATTCCCGTTTCCTGAAGGGACTGCAACAACAGAAGTGCTAATTGCCGGCAAAAAAGGGGGAAAAGATGCGATCGTCCTTCTTTATGCAATGTTAATTGGCGGCGTTTATGACCTCTTTGCGATGACGCTTCGCGGATGGAGAGAAGTTTTTACGACTGAAACAATCGATTCTTTTTCTGTAATTACAAATAAATTTAAAGCGGTCTTTTCCACCGATACCGGCGCCGCGATTACAGGCATAGGCTACCTTGTTGGAATTGAATTTGCATCGATGATGGCTGCCGGAGGGCTTTTGGCTAATTTTGTTTTGGTTCCAATGATTGCCTTTTTCGGCGACTTAAACGGCGGCACGGCGTTTGCCTCAATGGGGGCCTACGATATTTATGCAAAATTTGCGAGAATGATTGGAATCGGCGGCATATTTATGGCCGGAATTATTGCTATCATCAAGTTTTTGCCGATTATCTATAAGTCAACCGTTCAGGGGCTCGCCGATGTGATCCGTTCAGGCTCAAAGCATAAAGGCGAAGCGATTGAAAGATGCGAACGCGATATCCCGATGATACTGGTGGTTCCAATTACAATTATCGTTCTCGCCGTAACATGGTTTTATTTTAAAACATCTATTTTAACCGGGCAGGCAAATCCGGCTCTTCTTGCGGCTATAGGCCTTGCTTCGACATTTCTTTTGGCCTTTTTATTCAACAGCGTTTCAGCTTATGCGATTGCAACTATAGGCACGACTCCAATTTCGGGAATGACAATGCTGACGCTATTAATCACTATAATTTTAATGTCCAAGGCCGGTATTGTCGGGAAAGAAGGGATGGTGGCGACGCTTTTGGTCGGCGGCGTTGTCTGTACGGCGCTTTCGATGTCCGGGTCGTTAATTACGCAGCTGAAAATATCCTATTGGCTTGGAGCCACGCCAAAGAAAATTGAATATGCCAATATTTTTGGATCTATTATAGCCTCAATAGTTACTGCCGGCGTTATGATAATTTTAGCAAAGGTCTATGGATTTGCTCCGTCGCCTGAACACGCGCATCCATTGCCCGCGCCCCAGGCAAACGCGATGGCTGCGGTTATTGGAAGTTTTATGACTACAGGTGCTCCGTGGTTTTTGTATGCGATCGGAGGTGTGATATCGATACTCATGGAGCTGATTGGAATATCTCCGCTGGCGTTTGCTCTGGGTCTCTATCTGCCGCTTGAAATTAATTTTCCGATGCTTGTCGGCGCAACGGTTTCATGGCTTGTAGTTAAATCTGCCGGAAAGGACGATAAATTAAGGGCAAAATTTAACGAACGGGGAACGCTCGTTGCTTCAGGTCTTATCGCCGGAGGAGCCTTGATGGGCGTTGTAACCGCGCTGATTAAATGGGGCGAAATGGAAAAAGGCTGGCATATTCTGCCCGATCTTGCGAATGACGGTTACTGGGGCAACTGGCTTGGCCTCGGAATGCTGATACTTTTGTGCGCATATATCTTCTTTGATGCGAGGAGGGTGAGGGAATAAGATAGCATCAAATAAATTCTTTTATACTGCGTTGTC
The DNA here is from genome assembly GCA_016180865.1 of Deltaproteobacteria bacterium. Lineage (GTDB taxonomy): Bacteria > UBA10199 > UBA10199 > 1-14-0-20-49-13 > JACPAJ01. The sequence goes on along the minus strand of JACPAJ010000131.1, from coordinate 11,954 downwards.
CTTCTCACGAGACCCTCGACGTACATCTAGAAGAGTACGCCTCGGGTCTCGTTCGTCGGGCGCCTTGTCTAAAAGGAATTTATTTGACGCTGCTATCATAAATTAAGTTGATAGGGACGTTTCAGTTAATATGCAAATTTCGTTAGATGAATTAAAGCGCCGGGTGGGGAGAGCCTATTCGGCGCTTTCTTGTTGCAGGCTTTGCCCGCGCAATTGCGCCGTTAACAGGCTTAGGAACGAGCTTGGAGTGTGCCATACAGGCAAAGTTGCAAAAGTTGCTAGCCATAATATCCACACTGGAGAAGAGCCTCCGATTTCCGGAACGCGCGGAAGCGGCACGATTTTTTTCAGCTCCTGCAATCTTAAATGCAAATTCTGCCAGAACTATCCGATTAGCCAGCTGGGGCACGGTAATCCGGCAGCGCCTCAGGCGCTTGCCGGGATGATGATTGCGCTACAGAAACGCGGCGCTCATAATATAAATATCGTGACGGGATCGCACGTTGTGCCGCAGATATTGGCTGGGATATATGTTGCAAAGAAAGGTTGTCATTCCCGCTTTAATCTCCCTATCGTCTGGAACTCCTCCGGTTATGACGGCCTTGAATCGCTCAAATTGCTGGATGGAGTAGTCGATATCTACATGCCGGACATCAAGTATTCTTCAAATGATGTAGCTGAACATTATTCCGCAGCTACAAATTATTGGGACATTGTAAGGCCTGTCATTAAAGAAATGCACAGGCAGGTCGGCGATTTGGAAATTGGCAAAAATGGTTTGGCCGCAAAAGGCCTTATCATCCGCCACCTGCTGCTTCCGGAGGGTGGTGAAGGCACAGAAAAAGTGCTGAAATTCATTTCAGAAGAGATATCAAACAAAACTTATATAAGTTTGATGAGCCAATATTTTCCTACTCACAAAGCCGTTGGCCATCCAGTTCTTGGACGGCAGATTACAAAGCAGGAATGGAAGGCCGCCGAAAAAATGCTTCAAAAATATGGACTGGAAAATGGCTGGGTCCAAGCCTAAGTGTCGGACACTTATCGTCGATTTTCGTCAATAAGTGTCCGACACTTATTTTATGCTTGTCTAACTCATTGAAATATGGTGGTATTATTTAGGTGTTCGGAAACTGGAAAATTATGCATTTATGCATAAAATATGCATTAAGATGTTCCGGTTTCAGAACACTGTATAAGGATATGAACTATTATTGTCCCAAATTTGGAACACAAAAAAAGTACGCAACTTTTTTGCAGATATTCCGATAAGTTAATGTAGCCATAATTTGGCACATTTATTGCTTTAGAGAAGGCAAGTTCAATAGGAGGGACAACTTATGAATATCCTTTGTATCGATGATGATGCTGAATATCTGCTTGGCCTTAAACTGGAGCTGAAGAAATCATATCATATATATACGGCCTTGACGCTTGCCGAAGGTTTTGAAATCCTCAAAAGTGAATGTTGCATTGACGTCATTCTTTTAGACATCGGCCTTCCCGATAGCTCTGGAATGGAAGGATTAACAAAGATCAAGGCAGATTATCCATCCGTTGATGTTGTTATGGTTACCGCCGTTCGCGATCCCAAATTTGTTGTCCATGCAGTGAGAGCCGGCTCATCCGATTATATTGTTAAGCCTTATGCAATGGATGAGCTTGTTGCGATACTCGAAAAACTTCAAACCATACGGACGATGCGCAACAGGCACGATGCTTTGGTTGCAGATTTAAATCCGATGGATACAAAGGCACGGCTCCTAGGATCCAGTTCCATTTTTAGAGAACTTCTTTCACAGGCCGCAAGGCTTAAAGGGCATAATGCCAATGTTTTAATTTTAGGCGAAAGCGGAACCGGAAAGGAGCTTCTCGCCCGCTATATTCACGGCATTGAAGGCAACCCTTCGCGAAGGCCTTTTATCGCTGTTAATTGCGCGGCAATTCCCGAGGGCCTGATTGAATCGGAGCTTTTCGGCCACGAAAAAGGCTCATTCACAGGCGCATTCGAAAGAAAAATCGGAAAATTTGAACTAGCGAACGGCGGAGATATTTTTCTGGATGAAATAAGCACTCTTAAACACGATATGCAGGCTAAGATTTTGCGCGTGCTGCAGGAAAAGGAGATTGTAAGAGTCGGCGGCAACTCCACCATTCATACTGATTTCAGAGTTATAGCCGCTTCAAATATGGATCTTGCGCAGATGGTCGAAAACAATCAATTCAGGATGGATTTGTATCATAGAATCAGGGTTGTTCAGCTGGTCGTCCCTCCTTTGCGCGAGAGAAAAGAGGATATACCGACGCTGATTGCCTATTTTCTTGAAAGATACGGCAAGTCCGGCATCTCCAAAAAAATTACGTCAAATGCGCTGACGAAACTTCAAAATTATTCGTGGCCGGGAAATATCCGCGAGCTCGAAAATGTGATCCACAGTCTTTCCATTTTAACGCCAGGAGACGTGATAGAAGAAAAACACCTTCCGTCATGGGCGTTAAACGGGATTGGAAACGGGGTGAAAAGCAACGGGGTCCCCGCGATGTCGGAAATAACCACTTCAACCACGTTTAAAGATTACGTTAACAGGGCAGAGAGATCATATATCGAACATATTCTGACTCTTTGCAAAGGCGATAAAACAAAAGCCGCATCCCAAATGAATATCGGTCGCACAACTTTATATGCGAAATTGAAGGAATTAGGCTTGGAAACAGAACTTAAAACTAACTAGCTTTTTCCGCCCAGACGCCTGCCAGCGCGATTAAATTTTCAACGGCTTTTTCCATTACATCCAAAGAAATCCATTCACGCAAGCTATGCATCTGGTCCATTCCAATGAAAAGGTTTGTCGATATCAGGCCCTTAAAACATAAATGGCATGAGTCGTTGCCGCCGCGGACGTAGTTATGTATAGGTTTAAGGCCGATTCTTCTGGTGGCCTCCTCGGCGTATTCCACAACCCGTTTGTCTTTATCGAGCTCGAGCCGATAGTTTTTATATGTTTCGCTGATATTGATATCGATTTTTGCCTTGGGGTATTTTTTTAATGTGGCTGTTTTGATATTATCAAGCAGCTTTTTCTGATCTTCTATTCCGGAAAGGTCGAAATTTCTCAGGTAAACCGCCATTTCCGCATCTGCCGTTGAACCCTTTACTTCATCTATCCACCATATCGGCTGGCGTTTTTCGCAGTTTTCCGGCCATAAGGAATCGTCCATTTTTATAATAAATTCCGATAAGACTTTGGAAGCGTTTAAATAAACGCCTTTCCCGTATCCGGGGAAAGCGGCAATGCCTTTGACAGCAACTTTTCCTTTGAATCCGTTAAAACTTTCGACATCGATCTCTCCAAAACCGCCGCCATCTACGGTATAGGCCACATCGGCTCCAAATTCTTTTAAATCGAGAACGTCGGCGCCGACGCCAACTTCTTCGTCGGCAATTATGCAGATTCTGATTTTTCCGTGCAGCGCTTCAGGGTGCTTGTCAAAATATTCGGCCATTTCCACAATTGCCGCTATGCCGGCTTTATCATCGCCGCCGAGAAGAGTCATTCCATCGGCGGTTATGATGGTATGCCCCTTGCACTCTGCTAAAACATGGTTTTCCGAAGGGTCCAGCGTTAATTCAGGATTTCCGCTGAATGTGATCTTTTCGCCGTTATATTTTTTAATGATGCGCGGTTTTACATTTTCGCCGGATACTTCGGCAGCCGTATCAAGATGCGCAAGAAAACCGACGACAGGAACCTTGCCTTTTGCAGGATGTTTTTTAGGAAGGTTTTCAGGTATAGTTCCGTATATAAACGCGTTTTCTTTTAAAGTGACGTTTTTTACGCCCGCGCTTTTTAAATCGTCAGCCACAAGCTTTGCCAGTTCAAACTGTCCAGCGGAACTAGGAATTTTGCCGGCATCGGGAACAACCTGCGTGTTAATTTTCACATAACGCAGGAATCGTTCTAATAATAAATCTTTGCTGACCATAATTATACCTTTCTATTCTTTAACTCTGAAAGTATCCCATAGGATAAACAGACAGAGCAGGCCTGCCATTGAAATTGACAGCATATTTCCGGAAACGACATCTCCCGCAAGGCCAAAATCAGGGAGGAATATTTTGCCGGTAGATTGCTGAATATACATTAAGAGGGCTCCGATAACGCCCATGACCGCTCCGCCGGCAATAAATCCGGAAGCTATCAATATTCCCTTTTCTCCGCGTTTTTTGCCGATCCCCGATGTTTTGCCTGATTTTGAAATGAAATATGAAAGAATGCCTCCTACAAGAACGCTCATATTTAAATTCATCGGCAGATACATTCCTAAACCCGCGGCAAGAGGAGGAATGCCGACCATTTCAAATAAAATTGCCAGTATTGCGCCCAGTCCGTACATAAGCCAAGGCACATTTCCGTCGCCCATAACCATCTGCATGACAGCGGCCATGGCGTTTGCCTGCGGAGCCGGAAGAGCTGTGGGCCTGTCCGGAGCAAAACCATATACTTTATTTAGAAGCATTACGACAGCTGCGATGCCAAACGCCCCAACTACGAGGCCGATAAATTTCCAGCGCTGCTGGTTTCTAGGCGTTGCGCCAAGCCAATAACCGGCTTTCAAGTCCGTGATAAAATGGCCTGAGATGCTTAAGGAAGTGCAGACAATCGTTCCTATTAAAAGAACAGCGGTCATCCCCGGCTTGCCGACTACGCCAAGAGAAATACAGCTTAAACTTGCTATAATCAGAGTTACAATTGTCATGCCGGAAATCGGATTTCTGCCGGAAACAGCGATGCACCATATTGCAACAGTCGTAAACAGAAAGGCAATGATGGAAGTAAGAAAGAGAGCGACAAAACTTAATTTTGTAGCGCCATCGACGCCGCCAAATACGTGCCAGTTGAAAAATATAAATATTGAAACAAGGCCCGCAACAAGAAGGCCCGCTACAACGGACATTTTCATGTCTTTATTCGTACGCGGGATATCTATTTCAGAATGTTTGCCATGAATGATTTCTTTTATTCCTTCTTTCATGGCTTTAACCATGACTTTCGATGATTTTAAAACTCCTAATATCGCGGCCATGGCAATAACGCCGATGCCTAAGAAACGGATATAGCTGGAAAAAATCGCTGCTGCGGGCATTTCACTTATAAGTTTGCCTCCAACGCCAACCATATTCGCGCCAAAATGTGCGACAAGCGGAACGAGAACGATAAATGAAAGCAAGGACGTTGCGGAAAGTATCAGACAATATCTGATTCCTATAATATAACCCATTCCTATGACCGCCGCGCCGGTGTTTAAGTCGAAAACTATTTTAAGTTTATCCGTGAAAAACGCCAGCGATGGAATCAGTTTTGTCGAAAATACTTCGCGCCATGCGCCTAAGGTCATCGAAAAGAAATCATAAATGCCGCCGAGCAAAACTGAATATGCAAGAACTCTTGCGTGTTTGCCGCCTTCTTCGCCGGCTACTAGAACTTCAGTCACAGCCGTCGCTTCCGGAAAAGGGTATTTGCCGTGCATATCGGCGACGTAGTGTTTTCTGAATGGAATGAGATAAACCATGCCTAAAAGTCCGCCGGCAATGCAGACGAAAAATATTGTAGCGTAGGACATATACTCATCGAGTTTCAAAATGTACATGGCGGGTAACACAAAGACGATGCCGGCGGCAGCGCTTGTTGCGCCTGCGCCGACAGACTGGATAATGACATTTTCCAAAATTGTGCTTTTACGCTTATAGAGATAAGAAAGGCCGACCGCTATAATTGCGATTGGAATTGCCGCTTCCAGCCCTTGAGCTATTTTTAAAGTTAGAAATGTGGAGCCGGCGCTGAAAATGACGCTGAAAACAAGACCCCAGAATACCGATCTGAACGTTACTTCAGGAATTTTTTGTTCTGCCGGAACGACAGGCACATATTTTTCGCCAGGTTTTAATTCAGCATAAGCATTTGCCGGCAATACAAATCCATTTGATCCGTTTCCCATCTCTAACCTCCATTTTGATGCGCGCCATTTTGTAGTGGCGGGCTTGTTAAGAATGCTTTTCCTAACTTTATCAATATAAAATGTCAATACAGTTCATGCCCTACTAAGTGTCGGACACTTATCGTCGATTTTCGTCAATAAGTGTCCGACACTTAGGGTGAGCAAGATGTGTGCCATAGCGAATGAAAGGGGAGTAGCGATGTAAGGCATTAAAAATAAAAACATTATATATGGCACTAGAATAAAACAGATAGAGCTGTTCTGAAAACAGAACACTTCGACTGTACATTTACCGAATTTTGGACAGGTATTTAAAACTTGATATTGCTGCAGATTTCGGTAAGAGCTGTTTTTATGAAACTTGGAAACGAAATTCTTTTATCAAAAGAGATCTCTTTGCTGAAAGGCAAGAAAGTTGGCGTTCTGGCGCATGCTGCAAGCCTCGATTCTTCCGGCCGCCATATAGTAAACCTTTTGTTCGATGCCGAAAAAGACGGAGGTTTCAAAGTCACAACGATTTTCGGGCCTGAACACGGGATAAAAGGAATTGCTCAGGATTTGGAGGCGGTCCAAGACGGAAAATACGAAAAAAACGGGCGCAACATTCCGGTTTACAGCCTTTATGGAGATACCTTCCAATCGCTTCAGCCGGCGCCATCAATGTTAAAGGACGTGGAAGTTTTGGTTATCGACTTGCAGGATATAGGCTCCCGATATTATACGTATGCAAACACAATGGCATTTTGCATGCGCGTCTGCACAGCTATGAAAATAGACGTGGTAATTTGCGATAGGCCGAATCCTATCAATGGAATCACCGTTGAAGGTCCCATCGTAGAGCCGGAGTTCAGGTCTTTTGTAGGGATGTATCCTCTGCCTGTGAGACACGGCAAAACGATCGGTGAACTTGCAAAGTTTTTCGCAAAAAATGACGCACTGAACGAGAAATATGTCAAAATTATTCCAATGTCCGGCTGGAAAAGGGAATGGCACTGGGACGAAACAGGGCTGAAATGGACAAACCCATCGCCGAATATGAGGTCTCTTACGGCGGCGCTTCTATATCCGGGCATGTGTCTGCTTGAAGGAACAAATATTTCGGAAGGTCGCGGAACCCACACCCCGTTTGAAACAATCGGCGCGCCGTGGATTGACGGAGAGGAGCTTGCAAGAAAACTGCGTTCATATAAACTTGAAGGAATAGATTTTGATCCGACGATTTTTACGCCAACTGCCAGAAAATTTGAAGGGGAGAGGTGTGAAGGCCTGCAGTTCATTATTACGGATAGAAAAAAGTTTAAATCTTTTATGACAGGCCTTGCGCTGATACATGCGATAGCTTTATTGTACCGCAAGCATTTCAAGTGGCGCAGGGAGCCTTATGAATTTGTAGATGATCTTCCGGCCATCGATGTTCTAACCGGCAACGGCCAATTCAGAAAACTTGTGGATAAAGGAAAGGCATTTGAAGAGATCGGGTGCCTAACAAACTAGATTCCTGCTTTCGCAGGAATGACAGGCATTTAGCGGTACCACTCTTTTTTAGGATGATAGCTTGTGAGAAGCTTCTTTTTTTCGCCGCCGCGTTCAATAGCAAGCTCAATTAGTTTATCAATGAGAACGCCGAAAGATATGCCCGATGCCGCGAGCATTTTTGGGTACATGCTGATCGACGTGAATCCGGGAATTGTATTCAGTTCGTTAAAAAAGGCATCTTCGCCGGACACCAAAAAATCCACGCGCGCCATTCCGGAGCAGGCTGCGGCCTTGAAAATCTTCGCGGCGTTATCCTGTATGGTTTTAACGATATTTTGCGGGAGATCGGCGGGTACGACTGTTTTTGATTTGCCGTCCACATATTTTGCATCATAATCGTAAAATTCGTTGGATGAAAATATTTCGCCCGGAAGAGATAAAACAAGATCATCGTTGCCAAGAACGCTTATTTCGATCTCTTTTCCGTTTTCTATCCCTTTTTCAACGAGTATTCTAGTATCGTATCTTGCCGCGTCTTCTATTGAAGATTTCAGCTCATTTCTATTATGGGCTTTTGAAATGCCGACGCTCGATCCGGAATTGCAGGGCTTTACAAAATACGGGTACGAAAACTTTTCTTCAATATCTTTTATAATTTTGTCCGGTGCATTCCAGTAATCTTTCGCCAAAAACCAGATTGACGGCGCGACCTTGATTCCAATTTGCCTCGCGATCTCTTTTTGGATGATTTTGTCCATCCCGACGGCAGAACCGCAGGTTCCGGCGCCGACATATGGAATTTCCGCAAGGTCCAAAAGCCCCTGCACCGTGCCGTCCTCCCCAAAAGTTCCGTGGAGCACCGGAAAGACAGCATCAAGAGGCGTAACATTGCCCGTTTTTAAATTGGTCAGCCCTTCGTATTTGGATTTATCGAGCGTATTTATTATCGAAGTTGCGCTTGCAAGAGAGACCTCGTGTTCGCCGGACCGCCCGCCAAAAACAATGCCGATATTAAATTTAGATTTCATTAGAAATGCATAGTAGATATTATATGAGACAGTTGTCAAATTAAAATTTCCAGATTGATTGTTTAGCCGGCTTATGCAATCATCCCTGCCTTAGATTATGGCATTGAGAAAGGTGCATATAGAAAAGATAGCCAAGAAACTGGCGGCGCAATTTAAAGCGTCTAATGCGACTTTGGCGTCCGAAGATGCCGTATTCGGCAGAATCGCAAGCCTGCTTACATCAAATATGGAGGCTGAGCGGGCTTTGGAAGACGAAGCCCATAAGCTTCTGGATAAAAACCGGCGGACAATCGGCGGCGATATCGATGAGCAGAAAGCTTTTATGATGATAAAAAAGCAGCTGGCAAAGCAGAAAAACTTTACACTCTGATTATGAGATTGTCCGATGACAGAATAAATTTTCTTTCGCATCATATTGTACGCACGCTTATCAAAGAATCGCTTGTAAAGATTCCGGATGAAATTTCGGCCGTGCAGGATGTCAAAAAGACGATGATGAAGTTTTTGAAAGAGGAAGAAAGGGCCGATCAAAATGCCCGCGCCAAAATTGCTTCAATCAAGCGCGGGATTCCGGAAGGATCAAGGGAGTGGGATGTTCTTTACGAGCAGTATTATAATGAAGAAATGAATAAGCTTTAAGCTATGCTATATGATCTGGCGATAATCGGGGCGGGGCCTGCAGGCATTTCGGCGGCAATTCACGCAAAAAGATTCGGATTGAATTTTGTTCTGCTGGAAAAAGGCGCGGCCGGCGGGCAGGCAAGGGCGGCCAATTTGATTGAAAATTTTCCGGGCTTTCCGGGCGGAATTTCCGGCCAGCGATTGGTCGATAATTTTTTATCCCATTTGGCCGGCGCCGGAATAGAAATAATCAAATGTGAAGTTAAAAAGGTCTGCTCAAATGAAGGCGTGTTAACTGTAACAGGCGGTGAAAGCATATTCCAAGCCAAAGCGGTTATCGTGGCAACAGGCTTAACGCCTATATTATTATCAGAACCGCCATGGATGAATGTCCATTATTATCCGGTCCCGTCAGAAATTATTCATAAAGGGAAAAACGTTCTTATTATAGGCGGCGGCGATGCGGCGTTTGATGAGGCCGTTTCATTTTCAAAAAGAGCGGCTTCTGTGACGATTGCAATGCGGTCCCAAAAACCGAGCGCTTTGCAAAAGCTTGTTGATAAAGCGGCGCAATCGGGGGTAATCGTTAAAACAGGGCTGAGCGATAAAGAAATTGCAAAGCTGGCTGCAGATGTAGTAATTGCCTGTATAGGCAAGGTTTTGGATTTGAAGATTGTTGACAAGCCTTTGCTGGATGCTAAAAACAAGCGGCAAAGCAATTTGCACCTTTGCGGCGATGCGGCTCATCCCGATATCAGGCATGTTGCTGCAGCTGTGGGCGATGGAGTTATGGCGGTTGAAAGAATACTTCAAAAATGAATGTAGTCTCTAAAACAGGCGATCCGAAATTTGCGACAGTTTATGTTGCCAAAGTTCGCGATAATCCAAAAGCGCTTATAGAATTTGTTGACGCCCTTGATCCAAAATATCCGCGCGAAGAAAAATGGGTGATTATAGTCTCCACGCAAATCGGCTGTCCGATCGGATGCCTCATGTGCGATTCCGGTTCGTTTTTTTTAGGCGATCTCACAAAAGGGGAGATTTTTGCCCAAATTGATTGCGTTTTTTCTGATCACCAGCCACTAGTCACCAGCCACTGCTTTTCCAGCCATCCTAAATTAAAGATTCAATTCGCGCGGATGGGCGAGCCGGCATTGAACCCTTGCGTTTTGGGCGTTTTAGAAGAGCTGCCGCGGAAATATCCTGTTAAAGGGCTTATGCCTTGCATAGCAACAACCGCGCCTGCGGCTGTGGCTTCGTGGTTTGAGAGACTCACCGGGATAAAGAATGAATTTTACGGCGGAGGGAATTTCCAGCTCCAGTTTTCCGTTAATTCCACCGATGAAAAAGCAAGGGATAAAATGATTCCTGCTAAAAAATGGAATCTTTTTGAAATCGCCGGTTACGGAGAAAAATTTTATCGCGCCGGAGACAGAAAAATAACGCTGAATTTTGCGTTAGCCGAAAATATGCCTCTTGACGTTGAAACGATCAGAACCCATTTTAATCCCGACAAATTTTTAGTGAAGATAACGCCTGTGAATCCGACGGCGGAAGCTGCGAAAAACGCCTTATCGACGGTTATTTCTCCGCTTAACCCAAACGGTGCGGATAAAATCGCGGGCATGTTATCTGATGCAGGTTTCGAAACTATTATAAGCATAGGCGCTTCCGAAGAAATTGCCATCGGAAGCAACTGCGGCCAATCAGTTAAAAAGGCAATGCAAAAGCTCCTCGATAAAGCGCGGGGCAAGGAGGTTTTAAATGGCGGATATTCTGACAACGGGAGTGGTTTGGAAAGACGGACTGGTATTTGAAGCCGGCTTTGAAAAAGCCAAGCCGGTTGCGATAACTGGAAAAAAGGAGCTGGATAAAACAGCCGGCGCATGGTCGCCGGTGCATATGCTTGTGGCCGCCGCGGAGGACTGCTTTGCGCTGACATTTTTCAAAATGGCTGAAAAATTTCATGTCAAGGTAACATCATATAGGTCGGAAGCAAAGGCGACGCTTGACGCGCCTGACGGAAAACATTTTGCGATAACATCGATCACAATCAACCCAAAAATCGGCCTTGAAAATGAAGCAGACAGACCGAAGCTCCAGTCAATTTTTGAAAAAGTGGAAGAGTATTGCCCCGTTGGAAATACGCTTAAAGTCAAGATAGTTGCGATTGTCTGAAGATAGCAGCGCAATGTTTGTATGTATAATTTAATTGACATTTTGTCTAATATATAAGACAATACGTCTATGCTTTATTTAGACAAAGCAAAGCTAAACGTGTTTCTTAAATCCAATGGATTAAATATTGCCAGACTTGCCAAACGCTGCGGTGTTTCGAGACAAAGCATATACAATATGCTCGGCGGGGAGACGGTATTTAATACAATATTTGAAAGGATTGTGACATATCTTAATATTCACTATTCAATGATTACGGAAGAGATGAAACATGCGGATTTTATTACTGAGTCTTTCCCCGATAAAATAAAGCTTGCAGCTCTGAAACTTTCGGCGTTTGCCGAGAAAAATTCTGCCGACCTGATATTATTTGGTTCGCGTGCAGCGGGAAAGAAAGGAATCCGCCATGACTTCGATTTTGCGATAAACTTTCATAAAAAGGCAAATGACAAAGGCTTAAAGCTGCTGAGGCAGTCCATTATGGACGGCGTATTTCCTTATCGGATCGATGTGGTTAATTTGAATTCAGCCCCTGAATGGTTCAAGGCCTCAATCAAAGGTGATATCGTATATTTAAGAAAGGAAGGTTAGCAATGACGCTCATTAAGGTTAAAAAATCTGTTGAAACCGCCAAACCTGTTAGCGTCTCTGCTC
>JACPAJ010000078.1 GCA_016180865.1 Deltaproteobacteria bacterium | reverse complement strand
AATTCTATCAGGAATGCTATGCCGATAATGTCGCCGCCCAATTTTTCCACCAGGTCTATCACTGCCCGGGTCGTTCCGCCTGTAGCAAGAAGATCGTCCACTATTAAGACTTTATCGCCTTTCCGAAACGCATCCTGATGAATCTCCAAGGTATCTTTGCCGTACTCAAGGTCATACGTGACGGAATGCGTCTTAAACGGAAGCTTCCCCTTTTTTCTGACCGGCACATAAGGCGTGCCAAGTTCGTAAGCAAGAGGCGCGCCGAATATAAAACCGCGCGATTCGATGCCGACGACTCCGTCTATTTTCTTTGATGAATATCGCTTTGCGAGCGCCGCTATTACCTTATTAAAAAGAGCCGCGTTTGAAAGTATCGGCGTAATATCTTTGAAAATAATGCCGGGCTTTGGAAAATCCGGTATATCGCGTATCGTGGATTTCAGCATTTTATCCATATCGTCTCCTTTTTCTTTTTTCATACAATTTGTTCAATGCTTAACGGGGAGGAAAAATAGAGGATTTCTTGCCTTTTGTCCATTACGAATTTCAAAATGACAGTGGGATCCGGTAGCATTGCCGGTTGCCCCGACATATGCGATTAAAGAGCCTTTTTTAACCGCCTGCCCTTTTTTGACCGCGTTTTTTTGGTTATGGCCGTATACCGTGAAAAAATCGCCGGCATGTTTAATGATAACCGTATTGCCATAACCCGATAACCGGTCGGAAAACGCAACCTCTCCGTCTGCCGCGGCTTTAATCGGCGTCCCGGATTTAACGGCAATGTCGATGCCATCGTGGCGGCGCCCGTTTCTGATTCCAAAATTAGAAAAAATCGTGCCGTTTACAGGCCAGATAAATTTTGAATGATCCGTTTGGATCGGCGCGTCAAATGCCTTTTCCCTTTCAGCTTTCGGGAGCTTTTTCATCATGCGGCCTTTTGGCCTTTGAGGTATGTAAAGTTTTCTTCCGGGTTCGATTTTGCCGCCGTCCATCACATTATTGATTTCGGCCAAATCCTGAACCGAGACTCTATAAGCCTTTGCTATAAGCCAGATAGTTTCCCCGTGCTGAACTTTGTGATATCTTCCGCGAGCATCAAATGACGTAGCGCAGGCAGAGAGAAACAAGAAGCAAGAAGCAAGAAACATGAAGCATAAAATCCTGCTTCCTGCCTCATGCCTCATGCTTCTTGCTTCATTCCTCATGCTTTTATTCCACCCTCCATCCATATTCCCCGATAAGTTTAACAAACCTGCATCCGGAAACATCTTTCTCTCTGTATGAAGCGCCCTCTTTTGTCACAATCTTCAGCATTTGCGATTCTTCATTACCTACGGGAATAACCAGCATCCCGCCGTCCGCAAGCTGCATTAACAGCGGTTTCGGAATAGCCGGAGCTCCTGCAGTCACGATAATCCTGTCAAAAGGCGCCGCCTCGCTCCAGCCGTTTGTGCCATCGCCTACGCGGAGCGTAAAATTAACGTAGCTTAAATCATAAAGCACGCGCCTTGCCCTGTTTGAAAGTTTGCCGATCCGCTCGACCGAATAGACATGTTTTGCAAGTTCACACAAAATTGCCGTCTGGTATCCCGAACCTGTTCCTATCTCCAAAACTTTTTCAGTCCCCTTGAGCTGCAAAGCTTCCGTCATCATGGCTACGATCAAAGGCTGCGAAATCGTCTGCCCTTCGCCGATATTCAGCGGATAATCGCTGTAAGCCTGATCGACAAGAGCCCCTTCAATAAACTTATGCCTCGGCACTTTTGACATCGCTTCAATAACCAGAGGATCGCGAATTGCGGGTTTAAGCTGCTCTTCGATCATTCTTTTCCGCGCAATGTAATACGAATTCTGATCGTCCGTCAGCCCTCTTTTTTTGAAAGCATCATGCCTTGACATTTTGCAATCCCCATTTCTTAAGCCTGTCCATAAACTGCTTATGAGTCATATCAATTCTTATCGGTGTGATTGAAATTTTGCCCATGTGAATAGCGTTGCAGTCCGAACCCGGCAGATCTTCATGCCCGGCTTCATCGCCGCTTATCAGATAAAACTTATCTCCGTTTGAATCATATTTTACATGCGTTACGTCCGAATAATGTTTCTGCCCCTGAAATGTTATTTCAACTCCGTTAATCTTATCGGCGGTGAGGCTTGGAACATTGATATTTAAAATCACATCCTTTTGAAATCCTTTTTTCAGGACTATCTTTGCCATCTCTTTTGCAAAAGAGGCAGCGGCGCTGAATTCAAAATGGCTGGAAATTGGAACGGAAGATACGGCAATGGAAGGTATGCCGAAAAGCCCGCCCTCAAGCGCAGCGGAGACCGTGCCTGAATAATGAATGTCGTCCCCCAAGTTTGGACCGTGGTTTATCCCTGAAACAAGAAGATCGGGCCTGTCTCCTTTTAATATAAAATTTACTGCCAAATTTACGCAGTCGGTGGGAGTTCCGCCAACCGCAAATTTAACCGGACTTAATTCTTCACATTTTAAAGGCTTGCGCAAAGACAAGGAATGGCTCATCGCGCTCTGCTCAACGGAAGGGGCAACTATTAAAAGATCCGCAAAAGATTTTAATGCGTTTTCGAGCGCCGCAATCCCTTTTGCATTAATACCGTCATCGTTTGTAAGAAGAATAAGAGGCTTCTTCCGCCTCCTTGAAGCATATTTGATATTTTTATCTCGCGGCATTTTTTT
>JACPAJ010000130.1 GCA_016180865.1 Deltaproteobacteria bacterium | reverse complement strand
ACGTTTGAATGCAATCTGGTGAGATGGGGAGATGGTGAGATGGGGAGATGGTGAAAACGCACGAGTGGCAATCTCATCCAGCGCTTCGTTTTCGTCCCTCAGGATTGCGGCTGTTTTGCATAAGCGCTCTATCACATTGGGGTTGTATTTTCGGAGCAGCGGCAAGAGCTCGTGTCTTATCACATTCCTGTGATATTTCTTTGTCCTGTTCGTCCTGTCCTGAACGAACTTTAATCCCCGCTCTTTTGCGTAGGCAAGAAGCTCATCCTTTGTGAAAGAAAGAAGCGGCCTTATAAGATCTATCCCCTTTTCTATTCTGCGAACAGGCGCCATGCCGGCAAGCCCCAAAAGACCCGTGCCACGCGTCAGGTGCAAAAGCACAGTCTCAGCCTGATCGTCAGCGTGATGGGCAACAGCTATCTTACCGACCTTATTTTTTTTTGCTGTCTTAAGAAAAAAATTATATCTGAGTTCGCGGGCGGAATTTTGGAGGTTTACGCGCGGTGAATAGAAAGCCCAAGCTCTTCTTTTAACCTTGCGAGGATATCCAACAGGACAACCGAATCGATTCCGCCCGATACGCCGACAAGAATCCTATCGCCCTTATTTATCAGTTGGCTCTCTTTCACTCCTTTTAAAATGGCGTAAGAGATATCCATAAAAAAACCCGCCTAAAGCGCCCCCTAAAATGTCGCTCACTAAATCAAAAAACTCCACAGCTCTGCCAGGGACAAAAGACTGGTGAAATTCATCCGTCATGCCGTAAAAACCGGAAAACAGCAGAGATATTAAAATAGTCCTTTTTCTTTCAAGCCCGTGGCCGCGCGATAACGCCCGTGCAGTAAAATATCCAAGAATGGCGTAAACGATAAGATGAATTATTTTGTCGGCAAATGGAAAATGAGGAAGCTCAACATTGCTTCTGCTTGACATATAGAAGATAAAGCATGCCCAAAAAAATGCGGGAATCCAGTATTTAAGCTTTTTCATGAGATCCTTCGACTCGTTCGCCTTCGGCTCACATCTTATACTTTCCAAAATCATCCGGTGAGAGGCTTTCAAGTATTTCGGTCCACTTGCGCTTTTTTTGTTCGCCGTCATCCAAGGTTAGGTCTATTTTTCGTGATTTTTCGACCACGCTCTTTTCGACGAAAATCGGCGACTTGGTCCTCAGCGCAATAGCAATTGCATCTGAAGGTCTTGCGTCCATTTCAATTTCTTTGCCGGCATTATCGAGGACAACTTTGGCATAAAACGTATTATCGCGAAGCTCTGTAATCGCAGCCTTGATAACTTTGATGCCGACCGAGTCCATGATATTTTTTAATAAATCATGCGTCATGGGCCTTGCAAGCTGGATATGTTCGAGTTCTGTAGCTATTGCCGAAGCCTCGATAAGCCCTATCCAGATGGGAAGCGCAGCCTTCTCCTCCATGTCTTTGAGAATAATTATCGGCATGCTAGTGAAAGGATCGATAGTCAAGCCCGTTACTTTCATTTCAACATACATAGATCACCTTTTAACGAATTAGGCCCGGCGCCAGTAATGCCGACCGGAACTATATGCCCGATTAAATTTAAATTGCCAGAAAAATTTACAATTTTATTGCCGAATGTTTTGCCGGCCAGCTGGTGCGTTAGTACGTTGGTTCGTTGGTGCGTTGGTTGTCTTTTACTCATCCCCTCCACCAGCACCTGCTGCATCGTTCCAACGAGTCTCTGCGCTTTTTCTTTCCAAATTTTCGAATTCAGCTCAAGCAGCTTTTGCAAACGAGCCTCTTTCTCTTTTTGCGGCACATCGTCTTTCATTGCTGCGGCTTTTGTGCCCGGCCTTGGGCTGTATTTGAATGCGAACATGCCGTCAAAAGCAATCTCTTTTACAACCTCAAGAGTATCCTGAAAATCCGATTCCGTCTCTCCGGGAAAACCGACTATAATGTCTGTGGTAATATCAATTCCTTCGGCGCATTTGCGAAGCGCAGACGCCTTCTTTACAAACTGATCCTTATTATACGAGCGCTTCATCGTCCGCAAAATTCGGTCGCTTCCGGCCTGCAGAGGCAGATGCATATGAGAGCAAAGTTTTAGATTTGTTGCATGCTCTTCCATTAAATCGGCGGACAAATCTTTTGGATGAGGGCTTGTATATCTTATCCTGCAGATATCGGTTTCATTTGAAATCCTCTGAACCAATTTGACGAAATCTTTATTATACGAATTAACGTTTTGTCCTAACAGTGTGACTTCCTTAATGCCGGATGCAGTTAAATGTTTTATCTCCGAAATAATATCGTCTGCGGGCTTGCTCAACTCGCGCCCGCGAACGGATGGCACAATACAGAAGCTGCAATTATTGTTGCATCCTTTCATGATGGTGACAAATGAGGAAACTCGTGCGATAGTGCGATAGTGCGATAGTGCGATGGTATTTTTCAACCAGTTATAATCTGCCGGGTCATCTATCAGCTCGGTCGCAAGATTTTTTCCTGTTCCCTTCAATAAGTCCGGCAGCCTAGAAATCTGGTCCGGCCCGAAAACCAAATCAAGCTCGGGATATATTTCAAAAAGATGATCTTTTTCGGCCTGCGCAACGCAGCCGCACACACCGACAATAAGTTCTTTCTTTTGTTTCTTCCGCGCGACCGCCCTTCCGATTTCGGATATCGCTTTATGATGGGCGTGATCGCGCACTGTGCAGGTATTGAATAAAATAAAATCGGCATCTGAATCGGCATCCGCAGGCATATATCCCATATCTGCAAGCATACCCGCAATTTTGCCGGAATCATGCACATTCATCTGGCAGCCGAAAGTATGAATATAGAATTTCTTAACCATAAAAAAACGGCCTGCCCCCATTTAAGGAAGCAGGCCGTCTATATACAATCACTAAGACTGGAATCAACTTAAAAAACTAAGCCTCCAGTTTTTTAGTTGCAGCTTTTACCAGCAGTATGCAAAGTATGGCAAACGCCGCGATTGAAACGATATCTGCCATATTGCCGAGTCCGCCGATAAGATTATACTTTTCGCCATAATTCAATACCTTGGCATAATATCCTTCTTTAACGCCGGCAACTATGGCTATTGCAATGCCCGCGAGAGACCCTCCTGCGACAAGGCCCGTGGAATAAAGCATGCCGGAGCTAATCTCGCCTTCTCCTTCGCTTTTCTTCTTGGTAACCCATCCTACAAGAGAGTTCATCATGCCGCCGATAAATATCGGGAAAGTTGTGGATAACGGCAGGTAGATGCCAACCGCCACAGGCAGCGAACGGACACCGCAAAGCTCAACAACAACCGAGATCATAAATCCGCCCAATACAAGCCCCCACGGGAGCTCCTGCGCCAATAAGCCTTTAATAAGCGTGGCCATTAATGTCGCCTGCGGTGCGGCTAGTTTGTCCGAACCGATCGGGCCGTACGGAGAATTGTGCAGCAGGAAAAGCGTCCATGCGATAACGAGCGAAGATGTCACAACGCCGATTATCAAACCAATCTGCTGCTTATATGGCGTGGCGCCCACAAGATAGCCGGTCTTCAAATCCTGGCTTGTAGCTCCGGCGTTACAGGCAGCTATGCATACGATGGCTCCAACCATCAGAGCTATTGCCTGATAAGCATCGCCCTTCCAGCCTATAGCTACAAATATGAGGCACGTTGCCATCAGCGCTGCAATCGTCATGCCGGAAACAGGGTTATTTGATGACCCGATAATTCCAACGATGCGGCTGGAGACCGTAACAAAAAAGAAACCAAATAAGACCATCAGGAAAGACATTAGTAATGTTGACGGGAAATGGCCGGGAAATTGCGGAAGAATTGCTATAATGAATGCAAGCACAACAGATCCGACAGCCACATAGGCAAGCGAGAGATCGCGTTCAACACGCGCCCTGCCGCCGCCCTTTCCGACATTCTTCAGCTCGCCAAGGCTGTCCTTAAATGAAGCAATAATCGTCGGGATTGTTCTTATCAATGTGAAAAGACCGCCGGCCGCCACGGCGCCCGCGCCGATGTACCTCACATAGCCGCGATAAATCTCCATCGGCGACATTTGGGAAATCAACAAACCCTTCCATCCAGGCAGCATAGTTGACGATAGTTTATCGCCAAATAAAGTAATTAACGGAATCAAAACCATCCATGAAAGAATGCCTCCGGCAACAATTCTTGAAGATCCAACCGGACCGATAATATAGCCTACGCCTAAATACTCAGGCGTGATTTCGGACATAATAGAGGCATTGGGAAACTGACCGGTCTTTGGAGTGCTATAGGACGGAACATCCTTCCATAACCCGAATACGCTCATTAAAAGCTTATACAGCATCGAAATTCCCAAGCCGGAAAACACCACCTTGGCTAAGCCGCCTCCCTTTTCGCCAGCTATCAGAACATCCGCGCATGCTGTCCCCTCCGGATACGGCAATGCCCCATGTTCTTTAACGATCAGAGCTCTACGGAGTGGTATCATAAAAAGGATGCCTAAGATTCCGCCGATTAAAGCCAGCGTGAAGATGTGAAAATATTGGAAATACTGCCCGCCGTTTGCCAAAAAGTAGAGAGCCGGAATCGTGAAAACAACTCCTGCCGCAATCGATTCTCCGGCAGAGCCGATTGTCTGCACCATGTTGTTTTCAAGAATCGTCGATTTGCCGATCTTTTTAAAGACCGCTATTGCCAAAACGGCAATCGGGATTGAAGCTGATACGGTCATTCCGGCACGCAAGGCCAGATAAACCGTTGACGCGCCGAAAATAACGCCGAATAGGATCCCGAGGAGCACCGCCTTGAGCGAAAATTCCGCCATGCGCGATTCTGTCGGGACAAAAGGTTTGAATTCTGCCATATCCCCCTCCTTGTTAGCTTCGCACTCTACGCAAGTGCCGGAAAAAAATCAACTAAAATTAGATAAAGGTCAATAAAATTTTGACATTCGCAATATTTCTGCTAAGTGAAGGACAAAAGGGGGATACAAAAATGAACGAACTTGAATCGATAGAAAAATATGGAACGCTGTGGGGCCATCCGAAAGGCCTTTACGTATTAGCCTTTTCGGAAATGTGGGAGCGCTTCTGTTACTATGGAATGCGATGCCTCCTTATCTATTATATGATGAAGCAGCTGATGTTCTCTCAGGAGAGAGCTTCCAATATATATGGTTTGTATACATCGGCCGCCTACTTTATCCCCTTCTTTGGCGGAATACTGGCAGATAGAATTATAGGCCAGAGAAGAAGCGCAATAATCGGCGCCGCAATAATGGCTATCGGCGAATTTGTCCTGATGTCGCAATCTTTATTTTTTCTTGGCCTTGGCTTAATGGCCCTCGGAACCGGCCTTTTTAAGCCGAACGTCTCGACTCAAGTGGGAAGCCTTTATGCGCAGGGGGATCACAGGCGCGACCGCGCGTTTAATGTGTTCTATATGGGCATTAACATCGGCGCGATTTTATCGCCTCTGATTTGCGGAACTTTGGGCGAACTTTACGGCTGGAAATGGGGCTTTATGTCCGCCGGAATCGGCGTCACTTTAGGCCTTGTAGTATATGTCTGGGGGCAAAAGTATCTCGCGCCCGATCTTATAATGAAAAAAACTGAAAACAAAGAAGAGGTCAAACCACTTGCCCGGGAAGAATATATAAAAATGGCTGCACTCTTGCCGCTCTGTCTTTTGAATGTGGTTTTCTGGGGAGCTTACGAACAGCAGGGAAACACTTTAGCGTTATGGGTCGATCAAAATACAAATAGATATATATTCGGATGGCTGATGCCGGCCACATGGTTTCAAAATTTCAATCCAATCATGATAATCGGCCTGATTCCGTTTCTGACATGGTTTTGGACATGGCAGGATAAGCGCAAAAAAGAGCCGTCGAGCATCGGCAAAATGGCCCTTGCTTCCTTTCTGCTAGGAATTTCGTTTCTTGTCTTGATACCCGCAGTTTGGGAATATAATAAGGCAGGAAGCGCAAGCCTCTGGTGGCTTGTTATATCAACCTTCATATTAACCGTTGCCGAAATATATCTTTCGCCAATCGGTTTGTCGCTTGTGACAAAACTTGCTCCGGCAAGGCTTGTTTCAACGATTATGGGCGTCTGGTTTGCGTCATGGGCCGGCGGGCAATACTTCTGCGGCTGGATAGGCACATTCTACGAAAAAATGCCCAAAGACAAGTTCTTCGGCCTGATTGCTCTTCTCTGCATAGCGACAGGGTTTGCGATGCTGGCTATTTTAAAACCGCTGAAAAAAGCAATCGGGCACGGGCATGAAGAAACGGCAGATGTGTAAAGCTTAAAACTCTTTTTCTATTTTCAGCTCTTTTATCAGCCTCTCTATTTCTTCGTCGTAGGAAGGCTCGTTAAATAAATGATATAGATCGTCAACTTCGCTATAAGCATCGTCGCGTCTTATTTTTTTGGAATTTATTTCTTCTTTAATGACTTCTACATATTTGGTCGGGTGCTTGCGGCATATTGCTTCGATATAGCGATTTAAGCGTTTTACCGCCTTTTCCTGCTGCTCTTTTTTTATCGTCTTCCAATTTCTAAGATAATGCAGGCGGCAGTATCCGCCCGTGGTCTGCTCGTTATGACAACCTTCTTCTTTGCAAATTTTTATCTTAGCCATAAGCTTGCTTAAGCTTTATTCCCGATGACGCCCAAGCTCCTTTACAAACCTATACACATAATGGATGCCGGAGCCAATGGAAAAAACCGCCGAAACTATCAGCAAAACCCAGCCGACAAGCACCCATTGAATTCCCCAAAACGGATAATGCAAAATTAGAGCCGCCAGGCCGAAGCTTCCGAAAGCGTTTTTATATTTTCCCCACTTGCTGGCCTGAATAATTATTCTCTCATTAACCGCGATTCCGCGAAGCATTGTTATGCCTATCTCTCTTACAAGCAGCAAAACCACAAACCACGCCGGAATCCTGCCGAGAGGAATCAGCATTATCATTACCGCCAGATTTAAAAGCTTATCGGCCAGAGGATCGAAAAATTTGCCGAATTCGCCTTCAATTTTATATCTTCTCGCAAAAAAACCGTCCAGCATGTCGGAAATGGACGCAAGCGTGTAAATTACGGTGCTTATAAAACTCCACGATGCGTTCCAAACATGTTTCGATTCGTCGACATCCTTCATTAACATCATTAAAACAACTAAAAGCGGCACCGCCGCAATCCTGCTCAGCGAAATATAATTTGGAAGATTGAGAAACTCCGCTCTCCTTGCGACATCCATTTGCTCTCTCCTTTACGGTTTATAATGTATCCTGCAAAATTTCCTTTTGCCGACTTTAAGCATGTATTCGCCCGATTTTAGAAGTTTGGCGTTGATATTTTTCACACGTTCCGAATTCAGGCTTACCCCGCCCTGTTCGATAAGCCGCTTTGCTTCCGACTTGCTTGCGGCCAGCTTTGCTTCTGAAACGATATCGGCCACTAAATTCTTTTTTGTATGATGCTCGGCGATTTCCGCAGGCTCATTCTTCTTTGCAAAAACAGCCTCGAATTCCTTTTCAGCCGCTAAAGCTTCTTTTGAACCATGATATCTCGAAACAATCTCCTTCGCCAGATCGACCTTAGCCTGTTTTGGGTGATAGCTTCCGCCTGCAACATCGTTTTTCAGCTTCTTTATCTCGGAAACATTTAAATCGCTTAAGAGCTCGTAATACTGCCACATCAGCTCGTCGGAAATGGACATTAATTTGCCGAACATTTCATTCGGGGAATCGGTGATTCCTATATAATTTCCGTACGACTTGCTCATTTTCCTGACGCCATCCGTTCCGACCAATAATGGCATCGTAAGAACCACCTGCTGTTCAACGCCCGACCTCTTCTGAATTGTCCTTCCCATCAATAGATTGAATTTCTGGTCATTGCCGCCAAGCTCAACATCCGCCTTCAAAACCACCGAATCCTGCGCCTGCATCAGAGGATAATAAAATTCCAAAATGCTTATATCATTTCCTTCATCAAAACGTTTTTTAAAATCGTCCCTTTCAAGCATTCTGGCCACAGTCTGTTTTGAGCCGAGCCTTGCAAATTCAATCACGCTCATTTTGCCGAGCCATTCGGAATTAAAACGGATTTCGGTTTTATTTTTATCCAGAACTTTGAAAACCTGCTCTTCGTACGTTGCCACATTTTTTGCGATTTCTTCGTCGGAAAGCTGCGGGCGCGTTTCGGAACGGCCGGATGGATCGCCTATGCGCGCCGTAAAATCCCCGATTAAAAAGACAACGCGATGGCCGAGCTGCTGAAACTGCCTCATCTTCTGAAGCAAAACGGTGTGGCCTAAATGCAGATCCGGCGCCGTTGGGTCAAAGCCGGCTTTGATGACGAGTGGTTTCCCTTTTTTAAGTTTTTGGACCAGCTCTTCCTCTATGATAATTTCAACCGCTCCGCGCTTTATCTCATCCAATTGATGTTTGATATCCATGTATTAGCTTGCTAACACGCCTTGCATCCTTTTGTCTATAAAAAGTAGATTTAGTTTCTGAGCTTAGCAATCAAACCGTTAACTTCCTCAATCAAGCGCTGATGCCGCTGCCAGTATTCGGAAGACCTTTGTTCCTTTAATTCTTCGATGCTTTTCCCCTGCTGCTCCACCCATGTGTAATATTTCAGATTCGCCCATGAGTCTTTGGCCAGCTTATCGCCGTCGCGGATCCAATCTGTGCCAGCTTTATGGAATATTTCTTCCAAACGCTTCGATGCTTCCGATTCATCCATCTTGCCGCATTTTTTTGTCAAATCGTCCAGAACGCTGTAGTAGCGATCAAGACTGTCGGTTGCAACGGTCACCACGCAATCGCCCTTGCCGAGCTTATAATGCTTTGCGGTTTTAATGGCGCCTAAAATATTGCAAATGCCGGAAATGCCGAAGAGCGTTTTCAAATGCTCCAATGTTTCGGATTTTATGCCGGCATTCCGGAGAATTTTCTGTCCGGTTTCTTCCACAATCAGCTGCAGGCCCTTTTTGCATGCTAGATCGTCAAGGCAGATTATCGCATCCATATTATCGGTATTATGAATCCATGTGACATGCTTGTCGCCGATCCCCTGAATATCGTGGTCGCCAAAACCGTTGTTATAAAGAGTCGGACACTGCGTGGGCTCCAAACCTATAATCCGGCAGTCCGAATGAACCTGCTTCAGCCTGTCGCCGGCCCCTATCGTGCCGGAACTTCCCATTGCGGAACAGAACGCCGACAGCCTTTTCACCGCGCCGGAACTCTTTAATTGTTCAAACAGCTCCAAAATAGAGTTGCCGGTGACATAGTAATGAAATCTATAATTTCCAAATTCAGCAAACTGGTTTACGATTACGGTATCGGGCTGTTTCTCCAATTCGTGAGTCTTGTCGTAAATCTCCTTAACGTTCGATTCGCAACCTTTAGTTTTAATGCATTCAGCGCCGAAATAAGCGATTTTTTCAAACCGTTCGCGGCTCATGTTTTCCGGCAGGACAACTATAGATTTATATCCCATCCTCGGGCCTACGTAAGCTCCGCCGATGCCGTAGTTGCCTGTGGAAGGCCAGACAAGTTTATGAACGCCGGGTTTTATCTTCCCTAGAACCTGTTTTTCTATTGCGCATGAATACGTAGCGCCGACTTTATGGGATCCGGTTGGAAACCATTTTCCGGAAATTACGACAACTTCCGCATCGATTCCCGTTAATTCGCGGGGCAAAACAACGTGCCTGACGCCGCCTTTTTCATCTTTCCACGTTATGTTATAGAGATTGACTGGATCGAGCGGAGACGATTTTATCGCTTCAAGCGCTTTTTTCCTGACGGCCGGATTAATTTTTTCGGGATGAAGCATCTCTTCAAATGTCGGGCCGTAAATATAATTTGTCATATATTCTCCTTTGCATCGTAAACCTCAAACCCATTTTCCGTCTTTTTAACCCGCGCGGCGGCAAAAAACGGGCAATGTTCGAAAAAGAGCCGCCACTTTCCATCGGCGGCTTTATTAAGCAGATGCCTCTTCTCTTCAAGCGTTACAAGCGGCCTCAAGTCATAAGCCATTATCCATGGCAATCCTATATGAGCTGACGTCGGTATCAAATCGCCGCAATAAAAAAGCGTTTCGCGGCCGTCGGTTAAAAACGGATGCTGTTCCGAATCGGTATGGCCGAAAGTCACCTGAACGCTTAAGCCTTTTGCTATGTCCGCTGCGCCGTTAAGAACATTAAGCTGGCCGGACTTTATCAGCGGCTCAAAATCTTCCGGAAAAAAACTGGCGTCGTCCCGCTCGCTTGGATTTCTAGCCCGTTCCAGCTGCCCTCTCTGCAGATAATATTTTGCGTTGGGAAAGGCCGGAACTATTCCGCCGTTGCCGGCTCTTTTTGTGGAACCGCCGGCGTGATCAAAGTGGAGATGGGTGAGTATTACATCGGTGATATCGTTTGCTTCGAGCCCCTTGTCTTTTAAAGATTCTTCCAGAGAGCAGCCGACTTTAATTTTATAAATTCCGCTGAGCTTATCGTTATATTTGTCTCCCGCGCCGTCATCCACCAAAATGTTCCTGCCTTCTCCCTGAATCAACAAACATCTTAAACTCAGAGGTATTCTGTTATTATCATCTGCCGGAATCTTTTTCTGCCAGAGAACTTTAGGCACAACTCCAAACATCGCTCCGCCATCCAGCGCAAATTCACCAGCCACAATCGAAGACAATTTGTACCCGCCAATCTGCATATTATTAAGATAGGCTAAGCCTCCGCCGGAGGCGGATCCGCCTTTGGCGGAAGATGGCCTTCACCCCGCTTGAAGCGGCCCCCCTACCATAAAGTTCGAATTTGGTTCAGTTCATTCGTAATCACAGTTGCGCCAAATAATCTATAGAAAAATTTACGCGAAAGCAAAACCCTCACAGCCGCCATTTTGCATCCGGAAACCAACGGACAAACTTCGCCACGAACCCCAAGTGTGCCTGTCGGCTTATTATTACAATTCACGGGTACCGTCTTTTAAAATTTCGAATTTAATTTCGATGGGTTTGAGATGGTATGATTTTATTGTCTCATCCTTTTCACGCTTATATGTAATGCGAACGTCTTCTCTTTTATTCATCAGCTCCTGTAAAAATATTCGATCCATTGCTCTTCTCCTCTTGACTTTCGATCCCCTTTCGATATATTTTGGCCTAGTCGAAAGTAAATCGAAAGTCAACCGCGAAATACTTATGATCACAAAACGCCAAAAAGAAGTGCTCGACTTTGTAAAATCCTATAAAAAGAAGAAAGATTATGCTCCCTCCCTGGAGGAAATAAAGAAGCATTTGGGGCTTTCCTCGGTATCAACGGCTCACCATCACGTCAAAAAACTCCAAGATGCAGGTTATATATACAAAGGGAATAACCAGCCAAGATCGGTCTTACCGGCAGGGGAGACTGAAACCATGGAAATACCAATTTCTGGCGCCATTGCCGCGGGCGAACCTATTGAAGCCATTGAAAACACATCTGACACAATCACAATCACGAAAGATGATATAGGTAAGCATGGCCGTCATTACGCATTGCGTGTGGAAGGCAGTAGTATGATTGATGAAGGCATATTTGATGGAGACATGGTAATTATCAGGGACCAAAAAACAGCCGATAATGGTCAAACTGTTGTTGCTATAGTGGATGATAATCAGGCCACTCTAAAGAAATTTTATAAAGAGAATGATAGATTTAGGTTACAGCCCGCAAATCCAAATTTATTGCCAATATATAAGAAAGATGTAGAAATCAGAGGCGTCGTTGTAAAAATCATTAGAAATCTCGAATCACCAACCGAAGAGATAAAACGCGATATTACCCTTCTAAAAAGACGCATTGATTATTCTTGGGATTACAAAGGCGAAAATATAAAAACCTTTACTCATGGCCTGCATACATATCCGGCCATGTTCATACCGCAAGTGGCCAAGAGATTAATTCAAACCTACAGCCAAAAAGGAGATACTATTTGTGATATATTTTGCGGCTCAGGCACAGCACTTGTTGAAAGCAGATTATCAGGAAGAAACTCTTATGGAATTGATTTAAATCCCCTTGCCGCCTTCTTAGCAAAGGCAAAAACGACAGAAATAGATCCTTCTAAACTATCCAAATCATTTTTTCGGCTTCTTGATAGAATTGACAGCATTAAAGATAACAAAATTACTAAACCAGAGTTTTTGAATATTGATTTTTGGTTCAAAGAAAGGATAATCTATCAACTTGCAAAAATAAAAAAGGCCATTTTTGAAATAAAAGATAAATCAGTCAGAAATTTCTTTTTAGTCGGGTTTAGTGAAATCGTCAGGCTATGCTCGAACACAAAGAGTGATGAATTTAAACTTGTAAGGAAATCGCCTGAGAAATTAAGTAGTTTCGACCCCGATGTCTTAGGCATTTTTAAGAAGAAGACTGAATTCAATATAGGTGGTATGTCTGACTACTATCGTCACGTCGATAAGGACACAACCTGTAAAGTGGTATTAGGGGATGCGTCAAAAGACAACGGAATCCCAGCTGAATCCGTTGACTGTATTATCACTTCCCCACCTTATGGCGATAGCAGAACAACGGTGGCATACGGTCAATTTTCTCGTCTTTCTGCTCAATGGATTGATATTTTTGATGATCCGAATAAGGCATCGGCTGTTGATAATAATTTGCTTGGGGGCAAAGGCACGAAAGACTTATTACACAGCCTATATTCCACACACTTGAATGATACGATTTCTAAGGTTTCTAAATGTGATAAAAAAAGAGCTGGAGAAGTTCTGAGTTTTTACATCGATCTAGATAGGTGTCTTAAACATGCCCATAAATTGTTAAAACAAAATAAATACCTCTGCCTTGTTATTGGCAATAGGCTTGTCAAACAGGTTCGTATTCCCACCGATTTTATTGTTGCGGAGCTGGGAGAAAAAATAGGGTTTGTATGTGAAGATATAATCGTTAGAAATATTCCGGGCAAGAGAATGCCCCTAAAAACTTCTCCCACCAATATAGTCGGCGAATTGGAAGAAACCATGATCAGAGAAAGCATTGTAATTCTTAAAAAGATCAAGGGATGATCTGTTTGTAATTATCAAATAGCTCTAAAAAATCTCTTTTATTGATCCTAAAGCCAGTTCCATGATCGTGATAACAGCCTTTCCGAGAACCGCTACGATAAACCCCGATACGGATATCGATTTTCAGCTTGTCGTTTTTGACAGCGGCTTGAAAGAGGATTATATCTTGAGCCGTAGACCGTAGAATGAAGATTATAGTGACCCTTTTTATCCTTGTATTTATAGTTTTCAAATAACACTCTATTGACGCCCTTGGGTAATGGAGATTTGGTCGCGACCGTTAACATGCTTTCCGATTCAACTCTCTTTGCCTTTAATTCGATTTCGCCGATATCGGGCGTCCTTAAATTATTTTCTTCCACCTCGAGCAAATCTTCCAGCGTTTTGCCGATTCCAGTATCATTCGTTCTATGAGTTTTAATAAAGCCCATATTATTGATCTTTTGCAGTTCTAGAACCAGATCTTTGAAAATGATCGCTGTTTTCTTTGTCATAGTTTAAATAGCCTGAGCATTATATCGGAACTCCCAACCAACGGTTTAGGACACCGCTGATTTATCCTATTAGGGGGGCTGCTTGCCCCCCTCGGCCACTGGCTAAGCCTCCGCCGGAGGCGGATCCGCCTTTGGCGGAAGATGGCCTTCACCCCCGGAGCAGCTGCTCATCATAAAATGCCAGCTATTTTCTGTGACCCCAGGGAGAGTCGAACTCCCGACCAACGGTTTAGGAAACCGCTGCTCTATCCTCTGAGCTACGGGGCCATAAGAGACTAGCGAGAAAGCACTATCTCATAAATAATATTTCGCATCTGGACATTTTTGACCAGCCCCTACTATCATCAAGAATACCGCGCCAATGAATGAACGCTGTGTTTCAGCTTTTCGCGGCCGTTTAAAAAAGCCAGCTCCACAACAAATGCACATTCAACAATACTCCCGCCCTGCTTCTCGATAAGTTCGCAGGTTGCGGCGGCGGTGCCGCCGGTTGCTAAAAGATCGTCCACTATA
>JACPAJ010000067.1 GCA_016180865.1 Deltaproteobacteria bacterium | reverse complement strand
GCCATGAATCAGCAAAAAAGTTCAAGTTCCTTCCTGCCAGCTGGAAAGATACTGAGCCTGAGCAGGAGTAAGCTTGTCGATATTAATCTCCATTGCTTCAAGCTTTAACAATGCGATTTGATTATCTATGGCAGTCGGGACATTGTAAACCTGATTTTTTAATTCCTTATAGTTCTTTGCGATATACTCAGCGGACAGCGATTGATTGGCAAAACTCATATCCATGACGCAGGATGGATGGCCCTCGGCCGATGCAAGATTAATCAAACGTCCTTCCGCCAAAATATTCACTTTCTTGCCGCTGGGAAGAGTGAACTCTTCTACAAAATCTCTGACCATTCTTCTGGATTTCGCTATTTTGGCAAGGGTTTCAAGGTCTATTTCGACGTTAAAATGGCCGGAGTTGCAGACTATTGCTCCGTCCTTCATCAAAAGAAAATGTTCTTTTGCGATGACTTCCTTGTTTCCGGTCAGCGTGCAGAAAATATCGCCGACTTTAGCGGCTTCTGCCATCGGCATAACGCGATAGCCGTCCATGACCGCTTCCAGCGCTTTTAAAGGATCGACTTCTGTTACGATTACATGGGCGCCTTGCCCTTCAGCTCTTCTTGCAAGGCCGCGTCCGCACCAGCCGTAACCTGCAATTACAAAATTGCCGCCGGCTAAAAGCCGGTTCGTTGCACGGATAATTCCGTCGATTGTGCTCTGGCCGGTTCCGTATCTGTTGTCAAAGAAATGTTTCGTCTCAGCGTCATTGACGGCAATGATCGGAAATTTGAGCACATTGTCTTTTGCCATGCTTCTGAGGCGGATGACTCCGGTTGTTGTTTCTTCAGTTCCTCCGACAAGATAAGACAAAAGGTCTTTACGATCCTTGTGGATGGTGGAAACCAAGTCGGCGCCGTCATCCATTGTTATTGTGGGTTTTGTATCCAGCACGGAATTGATATGTTTGTAATATGTCTGATTGTCTTCTCCCTTGATTGCATGTACGGAAATTCCGCTGTTTACAACCAAGGAAGCTGCAACGTCATCCTGGGTTGATAAGGGATTTGACGCGCATAGCGAAACTTCCGCGCCGCCGGCCTTTAAAGTTTCCATCAGCATGGCTGTTTCAGTTGTCACATGGAGACATGCGGCCAGCCTCATTCCTGAAAGCGGTTTTTCCTTTTCAAACCTCTGTTTAATCTGTTTTAGAACAGGCATATCGACTGCCGCCCATTCGATTCTGAGTTTGCCTTTGTTTGCAAGAGACTTGTCTTTAATATCGAAGTTCATAGTTTATCTATCTCCTCTAGTTTATATGTTTAATAAATTCTTCAGTGCGGCTGCCTTATCGGTTTTCTCCCACGTGAAGTCCGGATCATTTCTGCCAAAATGGCCGTAGGCAGCGGTCTTTTTATAAATCGGGCGGAGGAGATTCAGCTGTTTAATAATTTCGGCCGGTTTCAACGGGAAGATTTCTCTGACTGCGGCGCCAATTTTTACAGGATCGACTTTTGCAGTGCCATGGCAGTTTACGAGGACAGACACCGGTTCCGGATAACCGATGGCATAAGCAAGCTGAACTTCGCATCTTTCGGCTGCGCCCGAGGCAACGACGTTTTTGGCCACATAGCGCGCGGCGTATGATGCCGATCTATCGACTTTAGAAGGATCCTTGCCGGAGAAAGCGCCGCCGCCGTGGCTTCCCATTCCGCCGTATGTGTCTGCTATGATTTTTCTGCCTGTAAGGCCTGTATCGCCGTGTGGTCCGCCGACGACAAAGCGTCCGGTTGGATTGATGAAATATTGCGTGTTTTTATCAAGGAGATTCGACGGAATGACTTTTTTAACCAGTTGATTGATAATGGTCTCCCTGAGTTCCGCGTATTCAACGTCCGGGCTGTGCTGCGTGGATACGACAACCGCTTCCGCGTGGACAGGAATTCCGTTTTCGTAACGGATTGTAACCTGCGATTTGCCGTCCGGCCTTAAAAAGGGGATAGCGCCGTTTTTTCTGAGCTGAGCGAGCTGATAAGTAAGTTTATGGGAAAGAACTATCGGCATCGGCATGAGCTCTTCAGTGTCTTTGCAGGCATATCCAAACATCAAACCCTGATCGCCGGCGCCCTGTTCTTTAAAAAGGCCTTCGCCGGTATTGACGCCCTGAGCAATGTCGGGCGATTGGCGGTCAATTGCCGTGATAACGGCGCAACTGCCGGCATCAAAGCCTATATCAGGATGCGTATAGCCGATGTCTTTAACCGTCTGGCGCGCGATTTCGGTAAAATTCACATTTGCGCTCGTGGTTATTTCACCTGCCAAAATCACAAGTCCGGTTGTGCAAAGCGTTTCGCATGCCACTCTTCCTTTGGTATCTTGGGCCAGAACCGCGTCAAGAATTGCATCCGATATCTGGTCTGCGACCTTATCCGGGTGGCCTTCTGTGACAGATTCAGAAGTGAATGGATAGTTTTGAGTTGACTTCATAATAAATCCTCCTTTTGAGTTTTTAACCTTGGAACTTCGCCGGCTAGGCGTGCCTTTGAGGCTTCTTGGTTTTAATTTTTGCGAAATGTATCCATATTTGGTCATATAAGTCAATATTTATAACTTTTAAGCAGCGACTCGATTTTTGCCGTAGTTTGCGCCTTTTCTATTTTTTGAACCAATTCTCTGGCTTCTTTGGCCGTAACGGTTCTAAGAAGTTTTTTTACACGTGGAATCGATACGGGGTTCATGGAAAGCGCATCTACGCCCAAACCCAGAAAAAGCATGAGATATAAAGGGTCGCCGGCGGCTTCTCCGCAAACTGTT
>JACPAJ010000041.1 GCA_016180865.1 Deltaproteobacteria bacterium | reverse complement strand
GCAAAAAATAGCTTTGGCGATGCCAAAATTGGGGCTGTCCGGCGGCAGGACCCGAAGCCTAAATCAAGGGTCGCCTAAAAGGTACTATGTCAAATTCAGTCCATGAAGGGCGGATTTAAATATGTGCTATGCGATTCCGGGGAAGGTTGATGAAATAAACGGGCGGGTGGCCGTGATTGATTATTTCGGCGAAAAGCGAAAAGCTTATGTCGATCTGATCGATGATATCAAAATCGGCGACAATGTCTTTGCTCAGGGCGGATTTGTGCTGAGGAAAATTTCTGATGAAGAGGCACGAGAGACGCTTAAAATATGGAAAGAAATCTTTTTCAAGCTGGACGCGCAGGACAAAAAACTGGCGAGAGATCCAAAAAATCTTTATGAGCGTGCAAATGCAATCCGGCAAAAACATCAGGGCAATTCCTGCTGCGTCCATGCGATCATAGAATTTTCCAATTACTGCAGGTGCGATTGCCTTTATTGCGGCATCAGGCGCGGCAATACGAGCCTTAATCGGTACCGCATGGAGATACCTGAAATTTTGGCTGCAGTTGGTGATGCAGTGAAGCTCGGTTTTCAGGCGTTTATTCTGCAATCCGGCGAAGATATATATTACACGGATGACTTGCTTGTTGAAATTGTGAAAGAGATAAGAAAAAAATATTCAGTTCTTTTATTTATGTCTGTCGGCGAAAGAAGTCTTGATGCGTACAGGCGAATGTATGATGCAGGGGCGAGGGGAGTCTTGCTTAGATTCGAGACGTCGAATGAAAAGTTGTATGAAAAGATGAAACCAAATGACGGAAACTTACTAAACAGGCGCACAAATCTGATCCGCTGTCTTCGTGAAATGGGCTATCTTATCGTTACCGGCTCCTTAATCGGTTTGCCGGGGCAAACGGCGGCGGATATTATGAAAGATATAAAGATGACCGCGGACTTGGGCGCCGAAATGTTTTCGTTCGGGCCATTTATTTCTCATTCCGATACGCCGCTTGCCGGCGCAAAGGCGCCGACGCTCAAAAAGATTCTGGACACAATCGCGCAGGCAAGAATTATGAATCCGGACGCGAAAATTCTGGTGACAACCGCTCTTGAAACATTGTGGGGGTTAGATGGTGCAAAAGAGGCTCTTATGGCCGGTGCCAACTCTTTAATGATAAATGTTACGCCGCAAAAATACCGCAAGCTTTATGATATATATCCAAAGCGGTTTGGAACAGATTTAGATGTACAGGAGCATATTAATGCTGCTATCGATCTGCTCAAATCACTCGGCCGCGCGCCGACCGATTTAAGCGTGTCATAATTATGAGAAAAATTATCGATAATAGGCCGGCTAACATCCGCGAGATTGTTGCAAAGGGTTGTTTAAAGAAGGGGCTTTCTCTTGAAGATGTTTCTCTGCTTGTAAATTGCGAAGACTCCGGCATTATCAGCGATATTTTTTCGGCTGCGGCAAAAATCAAACAGGAAATCTACGGCGAGCGGCTTGTTTTATTTGCACCGCTTTATGTATCCGATTATTGCGTGAATGATTGCGCGTACTGTAATTTTCATGTTTCGAACGCCGGGCACAAACGGCGGCGGCTGTCACAGGATGAGATTGCTTCCGAAGCGGCATGCCTCATCAATATGGGTCACAAGCGCGTGCTGCTGGAATTTGGGGAAGATCCGAAACTTAATGATATTGATTATATTTGCGAGGCGATAAGAACGATTTATTCCGTTAAAGATGAGCACGGGAATAAAATTAGACGCGTGAATGTTAATATTGCGGCAACGACGGTCGAAAATTATCGTAAGCTAAAAGAAGAAGGCATAGGCACATATCAGCTTTTTCAGGAGACGTATCACAGGCTGACGTATGAATCTTTGCACAAAGGGCCAAAGGCTTCTTACGAACGCCAGATTACAGCTCATAACCGCGCGCGTGAGGCAGGCCTTGATGATTTGGGAATCGGAGCGTTGTTCGGCCTCTACGACTGGAAGTTTGAAGTCATGGCGCTTGTTGAACATGCGCAAAAAATGGAAGCAGAACTTGGCGTTGGCCCGCACACAATTTCTGTGCCGCGATTCAGACCCGCGCCCGGTATTAAATATCAGCCGAAATATCCTGTAAACGACGCCGATTTTTTAAAGATCATCGCCATTTTAAGAATTGCGGTTCCATATGCCGGAATAATCTTAAGCACGCGCGAAGAGCCTGCATTACGCAGCAGAGCGTTTCAGCTCGGCGTGTCACAGGCAAGCGCGGCGTCGATTTGCGTGCCGGGAGGATACAATAATTTTCCCTCTCCCTCGATGGGAGAGGGTGGGGGTGAGGGTGATAATGTGGGGCAATTTTATATTCAAGACACCCGCCCCGTCGGCGATGTTGTAAAATCCATTCTAGCTGACGGCCTTATCCCAAGTTTTTGCACCGCGTGTTACAGGAGCGGCCGGACCGGAGAGGATTTTATGAATCTTGCAAAGCCAGGGCGCATTCATGAATTTTGCCGCCCAAATGCGCTTCTTACGTTCGCCGAATATCTGGAAGATTTTGGCGACGGCGATTTAAAGTCCGAAGGCGGAGAATTAATCGAAAAATATTTGAACGATATTAATGACGACGCTCTTCGGAATAAAACAACAATAAAGCTGAAAGAGATTAGAAATGGCGCAAGGGATCTCTTTTTTTAATCCAAAATGATCGGCCTCTGACACTTTTTTATCTTTATCTCAATTCGACATAATACCTTTTCTACGACTTAAATAACGGGCGGCATGTAGTGGTAGCATGTTCTCCGCTCACCAACTGTTTGTGTCACTTAGACTCGGCGACCCGCTATGGGACCAGCGGGGCGCGAACCTTCTCT
>JACPAJ010000129.1 GCA_016180865.1 Deltaproteobacteria bacterium | reverse complement strand
CGAGACGAGCATGTCGTATTTAAATCGCCTCTCATCTCTCCTCTACGCCTTGGCTCGGCTGGCAAATTTTAAATCGGGAATTGCGGAAGAACCTCCTAACTATAGGTAGGGTGCGTTAAATAGGTTGAAATTTATCCACAAATAATATGCAAGCGCGGCTGTAAAAATAGTCGTAAATAAAGCGATCGAACGGACCCCCTCTTCAAATCTGCGCGGCACCAAGCCTATCAGGATAATTCCGATAAGGGGCGAAAATATTATATATGTTAAAAGATGTTCCATTTATTAAGCGTTAAAAAACAAGCCAGCCAACCACTATCGAAATTCCTATCACCATAAAAAAGAGATAATGCGGAGTTAGCCCGGTCTGAAGCACGGCCGCAAGCTTGCCAAAAAATCCTACGACTCTTCCGCTTCCGTTAACTCCAACATTATCAATAATGGGAATGTCAAAGCCCTTCCATAAAGCCGTTTCTGAAATCCAAGCAAGAGGCTTGATGACAATCGCATCGTATATCTCATCCACAAAATATTTATTCATTAATAAAGAGTGAATCTTACGGAACTTATTGGCCATAGCTTCCGGCCATGAAGGCTTTTGGACATATACAATCCACGCCACAAATGCCCAGTGCGCGGCCCATAGCACCGATATGACCGCAAGTATATGCTCCATATTTTCATGATGGGTTACTTCTTCAAGCGTAACCGAAGCAAAGCGCGGCTCTAAAAATGTTCCGATAGAATTTTTTATCCAGCCGCCGCTTATGGAGAGAACTCCCAAAAGCACCAGCGGCACAAGCATGGAAATAGATGATTCGTGGATATGATGTTTTTTATCTTCACCAATCCGCAAATTCCCGAAAAACGCTAGCGATGTGGCGCGGAACATATAAAATGCCGTCATTCCGGCGGTTATGAACCCTATAACCCAAAGCCCGGTGTAGCCGCGCTCGTAAACCTGCCATAATATTTCATCTTTGCTGTAGAAACCGGCCAGCGGCCATATTCCCGAAATTGCAAGCGCCGCTACAAAAAAGACCGCAAACGTTCCGGGAAGATATTTTTTAAGCCCACCCATATTGAACAAATCCTGCTCCCCGTGCAAAGCGTGTATCACGCTTCCGGCGCCGAGAAAGAGAGCGGCCTTAAAAAACGCGTGCGTCACTAAATGAAAAATTCCCGCTCCAAAAGCTCCGACGCCTTCCGCAAGAAACATATATCCAAGCTGGCTTATTGTTGAATATGCAAGCACTTTTTTGATGTCTCGCTGAGTAAGGCCTATCGTGGCTGCGAATAAAGCCGTCGCAGCGCCGGTATATGCCACGATATTTAACGCCAGCGGGGATAAAACGTATAAAAAATTCAGCCTCGCTATCATATATACGCCGGCCGTGACCATCGTTGCAGCATGGATGAGAGCCGAAACCGGCGTCGGGCCGGCCATCGCGTCCGGCAGCCAGACATATAAAGGAATCTGGGCCGATTTTCCGCAGGCGCCTATAAAAAGAGCTATGCAGACAGGAGTTGCGATCGGAAGCAAAAACGCGGCGTTTCTTTCAAGCGTTTCGAAATTTAAAGGGCTTCCCCCGACAATCGGCTGCCCAGCAAGCATTTTCCAGATTAAAAATATCCCGATAATAAACGCAAAATCCCCGATTCTATTCACAACAAACGCTTTTTTGCCGGCCTTCGCTTTTTCAATGTCCGAAAACCAGAACCCTATCAAGAGATACGAGCAGAGGCCAACGCCCTCCCACCCCACAAACATCAGAATAAGATTATCGGCCAGAATAAGCAGCAGCATGAAAAATAAAAAGAGATTGAGTTCCGCAAAATATCTCGGATAACCGTCATCGCCGCGCATGTAGCCTATTGAATATATATGAATAAGCGTTCCGACTCCCGTCACAACAAGCGCCATTACCAAAGACAATTGATCGACTCTTAAACCTATATCAATGCTCCATCCGCCAAAACCTATCCATTGATACAATGGACCGGTAATAGCAAACGCTTCGCTGTTTTCAATTCCCGTTAAAACCCAGAAAACTATTAACGCGGAAAAAAATGCGAGAAGAGGCCCGCTGATTCCAACGAAGCTTGCCAAAGAATTGGCGGCTTTCGACGGCAATTTTGAGGAGGAAGCGGATAAAAGCCAGTTGATGCAGCTTGAAACAAGCGGCAAAAGGCAGATAAGCCAGATAAGATTTTGAATCGAAATATGTTGCAGCAGCCCTAAAATCATAGCTATTTTTTAAGATCCCTAAAAAGCTGAATATCGACCGAGCCTTTAAGCCTGAACAAACCTACTATAATCGCCAGGCCAACCGCGGCCTCGCATGCAGCCAAAACATATAGAAGCAAAACAACCGCCTGGCCGTCAAGATTGCCGTGCATTTTGGAAAACGCTACGAACGAAATATTTGAGGCCGAAAGCATCAGCTCAACGGACATTAATATGATAATCAGATTTCGGCGCAGTAAAATGCCCGCGACGCCGATGCAAAATATTATCACGCTTAAAACAATATATTCCATATCACTTTCCGCGTCCCGTTAAAATAGCGCCTACAATCGCCACAAGCAGCGTAACGGAAACAAGCTCAAACGGAAGCGCGTATTTCGTTAAAAGAAGCTTGCCAACAGCTTCCACCGTCCCCGCAGTGCCGCCACCCGCCGCCGGAACGAAAGAGGCCCCCTTCTTATAAATAATCCATAAAGCTAATCCCATAACGCCTGCCAAATAAATAACTCCCGAACCCAAAATCAGGCGTTCGCCTGCAATAAATTTCCACTTAAGTTCTTTAGGCGTCAAATTGAGAAGCATTATCACGAAAAGAATCAACACCATGATAGCACCGGCATATAAAAGAACCTGCATCGCGGCCACAAGATGAGCTTCCAATGTAACCATCAAAATAGCCTGCGCAAAAAGGCATGCCACAAGCCATAAAGCGGAGACAACGGAATTTCTGCTAGCAATTGTTAAAATTGCCGTGACTACTATTCCAAATGCTATTAAATAAAATATCATATTTAGCGGCTTATTACTATTCCGGTTATAATTATATTAATCAACGCCAGCGGCACCATAATCTGCCAGCCAAGCTTCATAAGCTGATCGTATCTAAAACGCGGCAGCGTCCACCGAACCCAGATAAAGAGCCAGCAGAAAAAAAGCGTCTTAACGAGAAAAATCGCCCCTTGAGCCGCCGCTGTTATAATCGAAACGGCATATTCGTTCAAATAAATACTAAATACCGCTGCGATTCCTATGATAAACCCAAAAATAACCGCTGGCAGGCCGAAAACCAAAGGTTCAAAATCTCGCGCATCGCCCCATCCAAATTTTTTAGTCCTCCTCATCAATAAAACTCCGGCCGCAATCGATGAGACCGAAACCACAGGCAGCGCTAATTTTAAAAGCGCGTTCATATTATCATGCATAAATTCCGTCGAAAGGAACGGAATCTGCCATCCGCCGAAAAACAGAGAGACAAGTATCATCGATCCGACTATGATATGCGCGTACTCCGCCATAAAAAAGAGAGCAAATTTCATGCTTGAATATTCCGTATGATAGCCGGCCACGAGTTCCGACTCCCCTTCCGGAAGATCGAACGGATTTCTATTGGTCTCTGCAAAAAGGCAGGTTAGAAATAAAATAAAGGCAAGAGGCTGCCTGATAAAATTCCATTCCAGAATATTGATTCCCTGAAGCGCGGCAATTTCATCAAGCCTCACGGTTCCGCTGGACATTATAACGCTTAAAAGCGCCAAGCCCATAGCAACTTCATAGCTGATCATCTGAGCGGATGATCGAAGGCCGCCAAACAGCGAATAGACGTTATTTGATGACCATCCGGCCAGAATAACTCCATAAACGCCCAAGGACGCAATCGCGAGAATATAAATAATGCCGACATTTAAATCGGCAATCTGCATTTTTATTACAAAATCGCCCAATTTCACAGGCGCCGTAAAAGGAATTACGGCTAATGTCGATACAGCCACGCCCATTACAATAATTGGGGCAATTAGATATATAAGCTTATGCGCCTGCTGCGGAATAATATCTTCTTTGAAGAGAAGTTTAAACACATCCGCAATATTATGAATCAGCCCGCCAAGCCTTATTCCAAAAATATTTGCCCTATTGGGGCCTCTTCTGTCCTGTATATACGCCGCGCCTTTGCGCTCCCACCAGATTAAAACCGGAATGAGCGTCAAAACCGCCGATGCAATCACAATAACCTTAATTATGTCTATTACTAAAGAATACATAAGTTGCTATATTAAACGGTCACTGGATTCCTGCTTCCGCAGGAATGACATGACTCCAGTAATGCCCTCCTCTAGGAATGGAATCCATCCCGCAATTGTTCTTGCTTCGCCGGCCGGCTTAAAAGCCGGGCTGAACTTTCTTTTTACGCCATTAAAATTTACAAATGTTCCTTCGGATTCCGCAAATGTCGCCCGCGGCAGAATAATTTCAGCGCCGGGAACAATCAAGCGTTTATCGTGCGTAATTTGAACGATGCTCTTCCATTTAAGGTTCGCCGTCTTTAAAATGTCGTCTTTTGAAAGAGAATCGGTAACGAATAAAACATCTCCCTCGATATTTGCCGGAAGCTCCCTTAAACCCATTTTTTCAAGATAGCTGATATTGGGATTTTTATCCGCTTTGCGGATGATATCATCCGAAGTAGGATTTAAAGGCGCCCGCCCGCTCCTGTAAATTTTATCCGTTCCCGCTTTTTCCCTCAAAAATTTCACAAAAGCGTCCGCTTCCTCGCACGAAATCTGCGCAGATAATACTGCAATGATCTCTTTCATGTCTTTTGACAAAATCTTATTTAATTTTAAAACGGCTTCCGCTCTGCTTATTTCCTTATGCTCGCCTTCTTCAAGCATAAGCGGTTTTGATATCTTTGTATCGCTTTGCCATTCGCCGTATGAAAGCCTCCCCTCATCGCAGAGAATCGTATTTCCCGTAAGCTGGCTTGAGGCTATCCCATTTACTTTCTCAATTTCCTGTCTCGGCCGCCATCTATACATTATTTCATCCGCGTGATCTATCCAAATTGGACAGCCGTTCGAACAATGCGGACACACAGACGGCGTCGATTTCAAAAACCAGACCCTTTTCTTAAATCTAAAGTCTTTGGACGTCAGCGCGCCGACCGGACAGATATCGACCGTATTGAGAGAATACGGATTATCGAGCGTTTTCCCCGGCGCCGTGGTGATAAACGACCGGTCTCCTCTGATTGCCACGGTCAATTCAGGCTCTTTAACAACTTCTTGGCAGAATCTGACGCATCTTGTGCATAAAATGCATCTTTCATTATCAAGCTTAATATGCCGCCCCGCATCCACAACTTTTGATTTGTGGACCTTTTCCTCCTTGAAACGCGAGGCTTGGCCCGAACATTTAAAGTGATAATCCTGCAGAAGGCATTCTCCGGCCTGATCGCAAATGGGGCAGTCGATCGGATGATTGATTAAAAGAAACTCCAGCACGGATTTGCGCATCTTTTTTACTGCGGGAGTATCGGTCTTAATAACCATTCCGTCGGCCGCGACAAGATTGCACGACACTTCCAGCTTTGGGCGGCCTTCAATTTCAACCACGCACATTCTGCAGTTTCCAGAAATCGAAAGAAGAGGATGCCAGCAGTAATGAGGAATGTATATTCCGTTTTCAAGCGCGGCTTTTAATACGGTCGTACCGGCCGTAACTTCAATTTTCTTATTGTCTATCGTAATTACCGGCATAATTTTAATTTATCTTATCTTCAAATTCTTTCCTGAACTTTGTCACAAAGCTTTTTACCGGCATTGCCATAGCATCCGCAAAAACGCAGATCGTTTTTCCCATCATATTGTCCGAAACATTGATTAATAAATCCAGATCCCCGTCGCGGCCATGCCCGCTTTCGATTCTATCCATAATTTTTTTCAGCCAGCCGCTCCCTTCCCTGCACGGCGTGCACTGTCCGCACGATTCATGATGATAAAAATCGACCAGCACTTTCAAAGCTTTCACCATGTCAACGCTTTCATCCATCACTATCATGCCGCCGCTCCCCAGCATCGTCCCTTTTGAAGCAAGAGATTCATAATCAAGCAAAACATCTTTAGCTTCAAGGGACGTTAAAACCGGAACGGACGAACCGCCGGGAATCACAGCCTTCAGCCTTTTCCCGTTTCTGATACCGCCTGCATATTCATTAATAAATGTTATCAAGGGAAGGCCAAGCGGAATTTCATATACTCCGGGCCTCGCAACATGGCCTGAAACGCTGATAAGTTTCGACCCTTTGCTCTTTTCCGTGCCGATTGCGGCGTAAGCGGCCGCGCCATTGCTTATGATGAAAGGAAGCGCCGCAAGAGTTTCGACATTATTCACAATCGTAGGCCTGCCAAAAAGCCCTTTGACCGCCGGGAACGGAGGTTTAATTTTCGGATAGCCTCTTTTTCCTTCTATTGAAGATATTAACGATGTCTCTTCGCCGCAAATATACGCGCCCGCGCCTCTGTGGATATAAATATCAAGATCGAATCCGCGCCCGAGTATGTTTTTCCCTA
The DNA here is from genome assembly GCA_016180865.1 of Deltaproteobacteria bacterium. Classification (GTDB taxonomy): domain Bacteria; phylum UBA10199; class UBA10199; family 1-14-0-20-49-13; genus JACPAJ01. Next base: position 9,307 of record JACPAJ010000129.1, on the reverse strand, counting down.
AAAAATTGTTTGCATAGGCTTCGGAAACGGCAGCTTCCAATATTTTATATGGCCTGTAAAATTCGCCCCTGATATAAACAAACGCTTCGCGCGCGCCTATCGCATACGCCGCGATAATAATCCCTTCTATTAAGCGATGCGGATCCTTTTCCAAAAGAGCGCGATCTTTAAAAGTCCCCGGCTCCCCTTCATCCGCATTTACGCAGAGATAAACCGGCGAGCCCGGATCTTTCGGAATAAATCCCCACTTCATTCCCGTTGGAAAGCCGGCTCCGCCTCTTCCGCGCAGCCCGCTCTTTTTAACCTCTTCGATAATCTGAGAAGACTGCTGGCTGAAAAGCTTATGCAGCGATTTGTAGCCCTCGCGGCCTAGATACGCATTCAGCCTGCACGCGTTTAAAACTTTAAAATTCTGTGTAAGTATCTGTTCCATTAATTCAAGCTCTTTAATATTTCATCTATTTTATCGTGTGTCAAATCTCCGTAATATTCCAAATCAACCATCATCATCGGAGCTTCTCCGCAGGCGCCCAAACATTCAACCGTCGAAAGGGTGAATTTTCCGTCTTCCGTTGTCTCCCCTTCATTTATGCCTAGCTTTGCCTTTAAATACGTTAATATCTCTTCCGATCCTTTCAGCCAGCAGCAAATATTCGTGCAGACTTCGATATGATGCCGCCCGAGTTTGCGCCTGTTAAACATTGTATAGAACGTCAGCGTTCCATAAACCTCCGCAGCCGGCAAATCGAGCTTTGCCGCAACATATTCAGCCGCTTCATCGGATATCCAGCCGGCTTCATCCTGAACAAGCCATAAAGCCGGAAGGAGAGCTGCTCTTGTAGATGGATACCTTTTTAGCAGCGTACCGATTTTTTCTTCGCCTTCTTTGCTTAACGTAAAATTCATATCGTCTGTCATCTCTGGATCCCCACTTTCATGGGGATGACCATCTTAGATGGTCATCTATCCAATTCTCCTGCAATAACATTTAGGCTTCCCATAACGGCAACGGCATCCGCTATCATATGTCCCTTTATCAATTCAGGATAAGCTTGATATATCGCAAAACATGGAGGCCTTACCTTTATCCTGTAAGGTTTAGGCCCGCCATCGCTTACTATATAGAAGCCTAATTCGCCGTTTGCCCCTTCGGTAAATGAATATACTTCGCCGGCAGGCGGCGTCATTCCGTGCATAATCAGCTTAAAATGATTCATCAGCCCTTCAATAGTGGAATATACGCTTGCTTTTGGAGGAAGCGCGGCCCTGTAATCGCCTGTCATAATAGGCCCGCCAGGCATTTTTTCCAAAACCTGATTAATAATTCTTGCCGACTGCCTCATCTCTTCAAATCGGACCATTATTCTATCGTACGTATCGCCGTTTTCGCCTATAGGCACATCCCAGTCAAATTCATCATAATGATAGTACGGAAAAGCCTTTCTTACATCATAAGCAACGCCGGCGGCTCTAAGGCAGGGGCCTGTGTAGCCGAAACTTGCCGCATCTTCCGCTGAAATCGCGCCGATAAAACGCGTTCTATCAAGAAAAATTCTATTTTTTACGAGAAGGCCCGTAACATCGCTTATCGCGCGGTCAAGTTTTTTTAAAACCCACGGAATATATTTGAAGGTTTCCGCCGGAATATCCCTCATAACGCCGCCGATTCTCGTGTAGTTTGTCGTAAGCCTTGCTCCGCAGATTTTTTCTATCCAGTCGTAAATCAGCTCCCTGACGTTAAAGGTGTACCAGTAGTTTGTCAACCCGCCCATATCGACGACGTTTGTCCCGATTGCGATAAGATGATCTATTATGCGCGAGAGCTCGCTGATAAGAACGCGTATATATTTCGCGCGCTCGGGTATTTTAATCCCCATAAGCTTTTCCACCGCCATTGAATAGCCGACGTTATTCATCAGCGAGGAGCAGTAGTTAAGCCTGTCCGTATAAGGAATCACCTGCGCGTAATTATGATCTTCCGCCTCTTTTTCAAAACAGCGGTGGAGATATCCGATTTCGGGAATCGCATCTTCTATTTTTTCGCCGTCCAGCTTAAGCATGAGGCGGAATGTGCCGTGCGTCGCGGGATGCGAAGGCCCGAAGTTAATCCAGAAACCTTCTCTATTATTTTTCCTCAGATCTACCGGCGTTGGAATAGACTGCCTTTTATCTATCGGATAGTCCTTGCGAAGCGGGTGGCCTACGAATTCTTCAAAGAGGAGAATCCTTTTTAAGTCCGGATGCCCTGAAAATTTTATTCCAAAAAGATCAAAACATTCGCGCTCAAACCAGTTGGCGGCTTTCCAGACGCTTGAAACGCTTTGGACTTCCGGATTATTTTCCGGAACTTTAACTTTTATCCGCAGCCGCTTATTGTTGGCGGAAGAAAAAAGATGATAAACGACTTCGAATCTTTCCCTTGCGCAGCCCAGATAATCTACTCCGCAAAGATCCATCATGAAGTCGAATTTTTCCTTATCGCGCAAAAATAAGGCCTTCTCCAGAATTTCTTTTCTATCGGCGAAAATCGTTTCCATTATTGCACCAGCTCATGGCCGGGCACCGCCTTGGTCCCTTCCACATCGGCCTCATTAATAATTCCGTAAAGTTTTCCGTCGTCCTGATACGATTTCAAAAGCTCGTATTCTTTTTTTGCTATTTTCCCTTCTTCCGTATTTGAATCTTTCTGTATAAGCTCCTGAAATGCCCGCAGCCCTTCCTGCCTGTACGGCTCTGCTTTGATTATAAGCTCCTCCGGCTCCACCTGCCCGTTATATAAAACCCAGCTCCATTTTCTGTGTATCCACCAGACATCTTCATTTACCCGCGCCCACAACAGGAGCCCCTTTCTATGCCACGCTCCATCTTTATATTTGGAAGTATATTCCTTTATGCGCGGCAGCACTTCGTCCGGATGCCCCTTGATTTTTTTTGTAAGATACATATATGCCGCTTCGGGAGCTGATTTGCTGTCCGGATACTCCGAGGCAGCCTTTTGATAATGGCTTCCGGTGTAGCTTATAAAAACCATCTGTTCAAGATATTCAAATGAATTGCTTCCGTAGAACGCGTTCAATCTCCCCACATATTCGTTCATGCACGGAGTTCCGCGAAGTTTTTTAGGAAACCGGAAGCACTCTTTTTCCGCGCCGGTATTGATGATATCGGACATTCTTTCAAGCGATTGGCCGAGCTTTATCAGCGCAGCCGGCGCCGCCTCCTTATTGGAGGCATTTGTATTAAAATAATTAAGATACCATTTTGCAGCGTTTTCAAACTGGCCGGAAGCAAAGAGATTGTCCCCTTCTGGCAAAGAGATGCTACCGGCGCTTTTTTCGCTTTTTGCAATAGCGGCGGACGAAAAAAGCGTTAAACCCGAGCTAAGAGGCAGGAAAATTATGAAACCTATGAAAAAACACCATTTTCGTTGCGTCATCCCCGCGAAAGCGCCGCATCCGCCGTGCCGTATTGGCGGAGGGATCTCATGATATTCACTGGATCCCTGCCTTCGCAGGGATGACTTTTTCAGAAGTTTCATTATGCTTTTGGCGTAATTTCTCACAGCTTATTCTCCTTAACTATTTTCTCCTGCAGCTTAACTATCGACTGCAAAATTTGCTCCGGCCTTGGCGGGCAGCCGGGGATATAAACATCAACAGGAATTATTTCATCTATTCCCTGCAGAGTTGAGTAATTATTGTAAAAACCTCCTGAACATGCGCAGGCGCCCATAGAAATCACCCATTTGGGAGAAGGCATCTGCTCGTAAATCCTCTTTAATATCGGCGCTTCTTTGTATGATATGGTTCCCATGACTAGCAGCAGATCGGCCTGTCTTGGGGAAAAGCGGACTAGCTCCGCGCCGAAGCGCGAGATGTCAAACCTGCTGCTGACAGCACCCATGAATTCAATTCCGCAGCACGCGGTGGCGAAAGGCATAGGCCAGAGGCTGTTTTTCCGCCCCCAATTCACAACTTCCGCAAGCTTTGTGGTTAAAAAATTATTTCCCATTTTCCCAGTGCAGTATCCCCGTTCTAAAAATATAAACCAGCGCCACGAAAAGTATGCCGATAAATATAAGCCCTTCAATCAGCACAAACGTTCCCAAACCTTCCGAAACCATGCTTTTAAAATAAGCCGCCCACGGATATAACAGGGCAACTTCGACATCGAAGAGCAGAAACATTAATGCCACGGCAAAAAACTTAATGTTTACCGGTATTCTTGGCAGCGTCGCTTGTTCAACGCCGCATTCATAGGGGTTAAGTTTAGTGGTTGTTTTTTTGGGACGCCCTAAAAAATAAGATAGAAAAACGAACGCGCCTCCAAGCAAAAGCGCGAAGATAAATAAGATCAAAACTGGAACATAACTTAGCATTGGGGAACGGATTTTGCCCAATTATTCAAATATGTCAACTTCTTTGAAAAATAAGCCTTCTATCCCCTAAGATTGTCTATCAGCTCCATCATATCCTTAGGCAGCGGTGCTTTCAGCTCTATTTTTTTGCCGCCTGCCGGATGATAAAAAACTATTCGTCCGGCATGAAGCGCCTGCCTCGGAAAGGGAATTTTACCGTGCGGATTATAAACCTTATCCCCAATCAGCGGATGGCCGATTGAAGCCAGATGGACGCGGATCTGATGCGTAAATCCGGTTTCCAGCCTCAAATTAATCATGGAAGCGTTTTCATAACGCTCTTTTAACGCAAAATGCGTCACTGTCATTTTCCCGCTGTTTTTATCGGCCACTCCGACTTTTTTCCCATGTCCAAAATCGCCCTTTATAAGCGGTACTTTTATAGTTCCGTTCTCTTTTTCTATTTTTCCTTCAACCACGGCCACATATTCTCGCATTATTTTATGGCTTTTGATCTCTTCCGACAGTTTTAACCCGGCCTTTGATTTTGCAAGAATTGTAAGCCCAGTCGTCTCCTTATCAAGCCTGTGCAGAGGCCTGATAAAAACCCCACGCGCACCTTCGAATTTCCGCATAAGGTACGATCGGACGTTATCGCACAAGGATCCCGCGCCGGAGTTTCCCTTTTTAAATTCCGATTCGACAATGAGGCCTCTCGGCTTATTTACCACTATAAGATCCCGATCTTCATAAATTACGTCTATATATCGCCTCTTTGAAGCCATCAATCCTCCTTAGTCCCTATTTTTCCGAGTTGTTGCACCCCATATAATGGCAGATTGATAAAATCATCTCTCAATAAAAAATTATGGGCTGAGATCCTTATCCTATATCTTGGAGAATACCTGTCAGCATACACTTTAAGGCTCTTGAGCTTGCCCGATTCGCCGGATTTTACCTCAACGGGATATATCGAAGAACCCCTATTTATGAGATAATCGATCTCTGCTTCGTGCCGGCTTCGCCAATAGAACAAATCTTTGATCGAATGGCTGATCATCTCCTGCCCCACGAACGATTCCGTGAACGCCCCCTTGAACGTCTTGAACATGTCCGTCTCCTGAAACAACGCTTGCAGCGATATCCGGCTAAGCGCTCCCAGAAGCCCAACATCCAGCAAAATGAGTTTAAAAAATCCTTCTTCTGTAAAATGCGCCAACGGAAATTCCGGCCGTTCGACCAGCTGAATTTTATGGCAAAGCCTTGCGCCCACAAGCCAATTTATCGCCTCTTCATATTCCTTGGCTCTTGCCCCTTTCTTTATATCCGCGAACATGAATTTTTTCTGTTCCTTGGCCAGCTGTTTTGGTATGTTTTCCCATACCTGTTGGATCTTGATGGCTGTGATCTTTCCGGCATGTTTGCTGAAATCGTTTGAATATGTATCCAGCAAATCAAGTTGGATATCCCTTGAGCTGTTTATATCTCTTTTCTCTGCATAGTCTTTTACGGCCTCCGGCATGCCGCCAATGCAAAAATATAATTTTAGATAATCCAAACACTTTTGATGGATATTTTCAGATATCGGCTCGATAGCCTTGAATCCAGACAAAAAGGAGGCAAGTTTTTCCTCTCCTAATGCCAGCAGAAATTCGCTGAAATTAAGAGGATAAAGATCTAAAAAATGAACCTTCCCGACGGGGAATGAACTGTCGCCTACTTTTAACCCGAGAAGGGATCCTGCGCTCGCAACAAAATATTCATTTCCCTCCTCACAAAAATATTTAAGGCTGGTAACGGCCTTCGAACATTGCTGGATCTCGTCGAAGATGATGAGTGTATTTTTCGGATCAATCTTCGTGTTAAATTCAATCTCGATCTCTTGAATAATCCTTTTTATAGAAAGATCTTTTTCAAATACCTGCCCTAAATTTGGCTGTCTTTCAAAGTTCAGACGAACTGTTTTTAAAAACTCCCGCCTTCCAAACTCCTCCAAAAGATATGTCTTTCCAACCTGTCTGGCACCTCGTAAAATAAGTGGTTTTCTATCTTTTTCCCCTTTCCATATTAAAAGGTCATTATAAAGACCCCTTTTCATAAAATTATCCTCCAAATAAATGCGACTTATATACACTTTTTAGCACGAAAAATGTGTTGTGTCAAACATTATTTTGACCCATTAATCTTAACCTTGCTTTGTACTGCTATCCATGCTAGATAGCAAGGCCTATGCCAAATATCAATCTTCAAGGCTTGGAAGCCGAAATACCCGAAAACTGGACCGTTCAGGGGATGCTTACGTTTACATTGCCGTCTCCGGACAAAAATGTACGCCCGAACGTTATTCTTACTAAAGAATTTCTGCCAAGGCCGATGGAGCTTGCGGAATATTTTGGGAGAATCAAGGAATCGATAGAAAAACGCGGAATTAAAGACCTGAAGATCGCCGACGAGCGCGATATCGTTATTTCGGGCGTCCGCGGCAAAATGATGATCTGTTCGTGGGATGTCTCCGCAATGGCCGCAATGCTCGGCAAGGAAAAATCTCAAAAGCTGGAGCATATTAAGCCCGGCCAGCAGGTAAAACAAATCCAGGTTACTCTTCTGAAGGAGCAGACGGCAATCAACATGACCGCAAGCTTCCCTTCGGACAAATTCGATATCTATTACCGCCCGTTCCAGCAGTTTTTAAAGGGATTGAAAATCAGTTAAAGAAGGCTCTACAAAAACTTCCGGTAAACTTTTGCCAGATCTTCAAACGCTGGCATGATTGCGCGGGCTGTATCGAAAAGCTTGTCTCTATTTACCTCGCTGTAATCATGCACCAGAAGAGATCTTATGGAGGAAATCGGCTTCGACGCCGTTAAAATCTTTTTTGTTATGATTTTTTCTTCCGAAAGAATCTGCATGATCTGCTCATAGGTACTCGGTTTTCTCAAATTTAATCCCGCTAAAATATGATTACCAACCGACAGCACACATTCAACGGCCAACTGCAGATATCTCTCCATCGCGGCAAAAGTAATTGCATTTTTGCAGACCTTCTTTTTTCCGCTTTTTTGGATAGTGCGGAGCTGTTTCACATAACATTTAAGGCGCTCCAGGCGCTGGGCTATATCAACCAAAGTATTCTCCTTCTTTTAAATGCTTTCTTATGGAGGCTCTCTGAACGCTCCTTAGAAAGGACGTATCAAGATAGGCGCTCAAAATCTTCTTCTCCATCCGAACGCGCGCCGCTTCGTCCCTGACAAATATCGGCTGTCCTTCATAAATCACCCTATGGGCCAAAACCGGCTCCGCCGAATTTAATATCACAACATCTATCCTCGGGACGCCGAATATCCAGGTCAGCCCCTCCATAAGCCTCAGCCTCTGCTCATGCCAGTATATCGCCTCCGAATTAAAAACAATTCCCACATCGACGTCTGAAAGAGGTCCGAACGTCCCTTTGGCCGCAGAACCAAAAAGATACGCAGCCTGCACATACCTTTGATTGCCAAGATACGTTCTAAGCTGTCTCGTACGTTGTTCCGGTGTCTCCATAAACACCTCCCTGCCCGCCAAAGCTTTAGTGGCGAGCTGTTAAATATCTAAATTCTTAACGTTTAGCGCGTTCTTTTCGATAAATTCGCGCCTCGGTTCGACCTGATCTCCCATAAGCACGGTAAAAATACTGTCGGCCTCAACGGCATCTTCCACTGTGACCTGAAGAAGGGTTCGCGATTCGGGATTCATCGTCGTCGACCAGAGCTGAGTCGGATTCATTTCGCCTAGGCCTTTATAGCGCTGAATCATATGGCCTTCTTTGCCATGCTTTAATACAAATTCGCGCACGGGCCTCAAAAACGGCGCTTCCGTTTTTTCGCCTTCCTGCTCAATTATATAGGGGCCCTTCCCGACTTCCCTAAACGCCTCCCTCAGCTTTCTTAACTCCATGAATTCCGCCGATTCAAGAAAATCGACATCTATAACGGTTTCTTTCTGGAATCCCTGCATCGTTGTTTTATAAACTATCTTATGGCTTTCGTGCTCCGCATCTTCCACCACATCCACGATAAAATCTCCAAAATCCGGAAAAACCGCTTTTATATGGTCCGCTACTTTATCAAGCTCTTCGTCTATTTTTTTGGGTTTTAAAAGAAGTTCCGGAACAATGTCGCTCGCCGTAACAATAACATCAACAATCCTAGGATCTCTCCGCCTTTTCACAACTTCTAGAATTCTATCGTATTTAATAAGCTGTTTTACCAGCTTGCCGAACGTTTTGCCCGAAAGCTCCTTCGTCTTGGATTTAAATTTCAGCCCATCAACGCCAAGCTCTATAAGATAATCTTCCATCGTCGAATCATCTTTTAGATATTTTTCGTCTTTTCCCTTTTTGATGCGGTATAAAGGGGGCTGGGCAATAAAAAGATGCCCGTTTGTTATAATTTCCGGCATCTGCCTGTAAAAGAAAGTCAGAAGAAGTGTGCGGATATGCGAACCGTCGACGTCGGCGTCTGTATTATGACAACAGATTCCGCCCATTCCTGCTATAAAATTTTCGTCTCCCTCGACAGAAAAATCATACACCTGTCCATTTGTAGCTTCAACTGAAGTTACGGATTCCACGGGGATTGCCATCAAATCCCCTCCTATTTTTTCAAATTTGCGGTTAATACTTGGGAAAACACCCTTTATTTTTTTCTCAACGCTTTCGGCTCCGCTATGGTCCATCCACACTTTTTTAAGCAGGTTTAAATCACCCCTTGCGACAACGCCTATCGTCCAATGGCGGTGTTTTGTTTCACATGATTTTCCCCTTATCTGACGAACAATGCCGTCGGGCTCCGCAACAGAAGAGGACGATACAACGCCCAATGATGAAAGAATATATTGAATGCCGCTAGCAATATCGCGTGACGACGTAGAAAAAGAAATTTTGCCATCACAAACAGTTCCATCGCTTAA
>JACPAJ010000118.1 GCA_016180865.1 Deltaproteobacteria bacterium | reverse complement strand
GCATCTTTACGGTAGCATTCTTCGGCCTTGTGCCGATTGGAAGCCTTGCGGCTGGAGTTACAGCTTCATATATAGGGCCCGCATGGACGCTAACAATCGGCGGAATTATCTGCGGCGCTGTCGCCAGCCGGTATCTTTTTGGAAGGTGATAAAATTTATTTTCCCTTGACGCTTGGGTCTCTTGGAGCGATAAACAGCGCCTGTTTATGCAGGAAATCAGATTTCATGGCAGAGGCGGGCAGGGAGCGGTGACCTCCGCAGAGGTTATTGCGGAGGCTGCGATCGAGCTCGGGCTTTGGGCCCAGTCTATGCCTTCGTTTGGGCCGGAAAGGCGCGGAGCTCCGGTTTTAGCCTATTTGCGGGTATCTAAAGAACCTATACGCATCCGCGCGGAAGTTGCAAAGCCGGATATCGTGGTAGTTCTGGATGATAGCCTTATATTCACAATTGATGTTGCAAGCGGGCTTAAAGCAGACGGCCTTCTTGTGATAAATTCAACTCAGTCTGAAGATATAATCCGAAAAGAAACTGGATTCGGCGGAAAAATTGCGCGCATTGAGGCTTTAAAAATTGCAATGGAGTGTCTTGGGGTTCCCATAACAAATACAACGATGATCGGAGCCTTGATTAAGGCAAGCGGTATCATCCCATTGGAAGCCGCGCAAAAACAGCTTTCACATAGGTTTAATCCCAAACTCGCAGAAAAAAATGCAACCGCTCTAAAGAAAGCATTTGAATCGACAACTATATACGCCCCCAAGAAGATCTCCGCAGCCGGGAAAAAAGCTGCGGCAAAAAAAGCAACTTGGAGGGATATTCTTCCCGGCGCGCTTGTTGAAAATCCTGGCGGTTCAAAAGCTAATTTAACCGGCGATTGGCGGAGCCAGATGCCTGTTTACGATAAGGAAAAATGCAGCAAATGCGGACTCTGCTATGTTTTTTGCCCCGATGCCGCAATTACAATCAGAGACGATAAATACGTCGATTTTAATTATGATTATTGCAAAGGCTGCGGAATCTGCGCAATGGAATGTCCCGCAGATGCTATTGCAATGGAAGCTGGCAAAAAGAAAAAGTAATATGAGTAAAAGAATTGGAATAGAAGTTTCGGTTGCGGTAGCGGAAGCGGTTAAGCTCTGCAATGTAGATGTCATTGCGGCATACCCAATCACTCCGCAGACGCATATCGTAGAAGCTATTGCGGATTTAATCGCAAACGGCGAGCTGGATGCCGAATACACCTGCGTCGAATCTGAACATTCGGCTATGAGCGCATGCCTTGGTTCTGCGGCATGCGGAGCCCGCACTTATACAGCCACCGCCGGCCAAGGCTTGGAACTGATGCACGAAGTGGTTTATGTTGCATCCTCCATGCGGCTGCCGATTGTCATGTCCGTTGCAAACCGCGCGCTTTCGGCGCCTTTGTCCGTGTGGGGAGATCATTCGGACGTTATGGCCGTGCGCGATACCGGCTGGATTCAGGTCTTTTGCGAATCGGGGCAGGATGCGGTTGATATGACGATATGGGCGTTTAAACTTGCGGAAGATAAGCGCGTGTTATTTCCGGTAATGATAAATCTGGACGGATTTCACCTGACCCATGTTGTGGAGCCGATTGTAATGCCTTCAAAAGAAGAGGTCGATAAATATCTTCCAAAAAACAGCTATCCAAAGCCGCTTGATCCAAGGACTCCGCGTACATTCGGGTCGTTTGCGCCTCCGGCTATTTATACCGAAATTAAAAAATCGCAGGAAGTGGCGTTTGAAGGGACTAGACCTATTATTGAAGAATCATTTAAAGATTTCGAAAAGCATTTTGGCAGAAAATATCAGGCGGTTGAGGAATATAAAACCGAAGGCGCTGAGACGATTCTTTTAATGATGGGAAGTTATGCTCAAACGGCTTCATTGGCTGTGGATGAACTTCGAGCGAAAGGCGAGAAGGTTGGTCTGGTTAAACTAAGGTTATGGAGACCGTTTCCGTTCGATGAATTAAGAAAAAGCTTTGCTCATGCAAAAAGAGTGATAATTTTAGATCGCTCGATTTCAGTCGGCGGTCCCGGCGGGCCGGTTGCGTCCGAAGTCAGAGCGGCTTTGTATGATGCCGCAAAGAGGCCGGCAATTGTAGGTTTCATCGGAGGCTTGGGCGGACGCGATATATTGCCGGAAAATTTCGTTGAGTTGATTAAAAAAGGGCAGTCGATTGCAGCGCAGGGGCAGGAAAAATTTGAAATGTACGGAGTAAGAGAATAATGGCTCAAAAATATAATATAAAAAATATGCCGCGCGAAGAATTTTTCGCGTCCGGGCACAGAGGCTGCGTTGGATGCTGCCTTGCTCTGGCTGTAAGGCTTGCGGCAAAGGCGCTTGGGCCCGATATAATAGTTGTAAACGCAACCGGCTGCCTTGAAATTATTTCTTCGGCGTATCCTGAAACTGCGTGGGAAGTTCCGTGGATTCATACGCTCTTTGAAAATACGGCAGCAGTAGCATCCGGCGTTGAAGCGGCGTACAAAGTGATGAAGAGGAAAGGCTATTTTCCGGCTGACAGGCCCGTTAAAATAGTTGCAATGGCGGGCGACGGCGGAACGGCCGATATCGGTTTTCAGGCGCTTTCCGGCGCCTTGGAGCGCGGCCATGAATTTGTATATATATGTTATGATAATGAAGCCTACATGAATACCGGCGTTCAGAGGAGCGGCGCAACTCCTTACGGCGCTTCGACCACAACGTCTCCCGCGGGCAAGGCAAGTTCCGGGCAAAAAACATGGAAGAAAAATATGCCTTTAATTGCCGTTGCACATAATATTCCTTATGTCGCAACCGCGAATCCGTCGTATCCGTTTGACCTGATGAATAAAGTGAGCAAGGCGAAAGACGTGAAGGGCCCGGCTTATATCCATGTCTTTGCCGGCTGCCCGACAGGCTGGCGGTCGCCATCCGATACTCCGGTTGAACTTGGAAAACTTGCAACACAGACCGGCGTTTTTCCATTGTATGAAGTCGAGAACGGCAAATGGACAATGAAAGTCGAGTCTCAGCTGAAACCCGTGAAGGAATACCTGACGGCAAGCCAGGGCCGCTATAAACACCTGTCTGAAGAAACTATTAATATTATTCAAGACCGGGTCACCCGCGAATATGCCGAATTAAAATCCCGCTGCGGAATTGTATAACCACCCACTAAGACGTTGAATTTAAAAGGTTTTTAACCCGCTTGCTCCGTGACGGGTGGTTAGGGAAAATTAAGGGCACAACTTTTCGCAAAGTTAGCCGATAATATACATAAGGAGATTTTTAGCCATGGGCGGACCGGGCATTACCATACCTGCTGCAAGTGTACCAGCTGCGGGCCAAGAAGTTATCCAGCTTGCTGAGGCCGCCGGTGTGCGTCCGCTTACGGCTGCCGATTCGGTCGCCGATTCATCTAACGGGGCTCCATGGGTTGTCGATAAAAAGCTGCTCGGCGGCGTCTTGTATTACACGCTCCAAAGAATCTTCCATCAGGAGGGCGGCAGCGATATCAAAGGACCCTTGATCTATCTGGCGCCGCATTCAGACACCGCGCCTCCTTTCATCTATTTCCCCGGAACGAAAAGCGAATCAGAAGTTTTGCTTATTCCAACGGATTTCAAAACAATGCAGCTAAATGCAAAAAGCAACATGGTCAAGAAGAAAAGGGTAAAGGTAAAATGCGAACAGCCATCGTACATAGCCATCGCACGCCAGCTAAAAATGATGCCGGATGAGATTTTAATCAATAACGAAAGATATCGGCTCGTTCCCATCGATATGGCGGGAACGGGCAGCGAAGATGAAGCTAAACGCTATCACCAAATAACAACGGCCACGCTTTCGAATGGCATAACTATAAAAGGATTTCAAGTTGCAACTCATTTCTCCTGTCTTGTGGATGATTCCGACCACAGAGAAGAGTATCTTAAACGATATTTTAACGAAATGGAATATCCGCCAAAATACTGCTTCATCTATGACACAAGCAGTTCAATGGCGCTGACGCAGCAAACATATCTTCATCACATTGCGGCAGCCGGCGTAGACACTTTTATCCATCAATTGTTACAGCAAGATATTAGCGCGCTCTATGCAGCAAAAGGCGGGGCGGTTGCATGGGATGTGTTAAAAACCATGCGCGCATCGTTTCTTGTCTACTCGGCAAATGCGAATACTGTCACAGCGGAGGAAGAGATCGTCCACATCGCAGACTTTATAACGCCCGAAGGGTTTCAAATCGATCACGCAAAGATCGAAGGGTGGCTTGCCCAAAGGGTAGGCCGTTTTGAGGGAGGCAACGGGGATAGTAAAACGATTTCATCTTTTATCACTAAGAACTGCCCTTCATCCGTCTATGTTACCGATAATTTTTCAAGCATTCCGGTTCGTTCACCCGCGATTATAGCGCTTCAAAGGGATCAATACCTTAAACCCCGCATAAGCTTCTATCTTTATAACAATAATGAGAATGCTCTGAAACTTGCAAAAAGAGAGCATCTGCCGCTTTTTGTAACATTTATGTTGTTCGATGACCCGAAGGTCGATTCTCCGCCGCATGAAAAGGATGGATATTTTGATATGCTTTCAAGCAGCAACTATTTGACCCTCTATAATGATATCACCGACTCTCAGAGCGATTCGCATATTAGAAAGAGGAGTATTGCGTTACTTGCCGCATGGGCCATTCGCGGTGACGTGGAAGCAAAACAAATCCTCCTTAACATCTTTGAGAGTGCAGATAAACTTGATGTTTCGGAAAAGGCCTATTTAGGCAAATGCGTTTCATTGCTTCTGACGGACGACGAAGCCAAAGGGCTTGCCAAACGAATCACGGAAAACCCAACATCGGAAAAGAACACGTTCTATTTGACTGCGCTGGGCGGCCATCATGAGTTTAATGATACTGTTAAATTTATGCTGGATTCCGTCTGGAGCCATAATCTGATAATAAATCCGTCTTTTGGAGATTTTGCTGCGGTTTTTTCGGCAATCTTTAACGATCCCATTACGCAATTTAACTATCCCGCTTCTTTCGATCAGCAGGCAATAGCAGAACTTGCCGGCGCCAAGTGGAATGCTGAAATGCTGCAAAACGGATTCGAAATTCTTGCAACTGAAGGACTGCCGGCGCTATCGGAGCAGACAAGTCTTGCCGAATCGGCTATTTATTCATATGCCGTTGCGTTTCTCAGTCCAAAGTGGGTGAAAAGAGACAAGCTTAGGCTAAACCCCATTCCGCGCGAAAGAGATTGGTACACAACTCCGATACAAATCCTTGAACAGCAGATGGTAGAACTATCCAAAACGGCGGATTGGGAAGAGGGATGGAATTATTTTAAAGCCGGAGATCAGGAATTTGCCTTTGAAAGCGGCCTGATCCAAACCTCTGTATCGGCGGTTTTATCCACCGACTGGGGTCATATTGATAGCGTCCTCACAGAGTCAAAGGCAAACAAAGATGAATTAATTATGATCCAATACCATATTCACCCTTATGGCGATGTCGGTCTGCCGTCAAAAATGCATGCTCTACCTTCCCCGCAGGATCTGCTGACAGCTTTTAACTATCTGGTTGACACTAGACTCCGCTATTCAACTGCAAGGGTCGAGTTCAGAATTGCCTCCCCGCACGGCATTACAAAAGTAATTCCATCAAAAAAACTTATCGAACTTGCAGACGTTGCCATTAAGAAAAGCCGAGAAACCGGCGCTGATGTGGAAATTCCGAGTGACGTTGAATTCAAAATCGGGCTTTATGACGATTATACATGGTCAAAGTTTGACCTTTACAAAACATTTCAGGTGAATAGCGACCTTAGCCCGTATTTTGAGGTGGAATTTCCATGAGTATATTTAAGCTCATAGCCGGCGCCTTGCCGGCCGCACTGCCGAAGAAATCAAAATTCTACGATTTCAATGAAATGGTTGTGGAAGGAAACGGCGTGGCTTATACGCATGTTGTCCTTAACATTCCTGAATCGATGTCGTCGGAAAATCTCCCATCACTGACGCTTTTTTTAACACAGCTTGTCGAGGCCGGGGAGAAAGAACAGCGAAAAGTGCTTCTAACTCTTCGATTTTTGTCTGGAGAAGGCCGAATGCCTATCGTAATGCTCCCTCTTACAAAAGATGTCATTGTCAATTCTGTGGCTGAGATTGTAAACGGCCATCTCAAAGGCAAAAAGAAGGATCTCTTAAAGAGATCTTCGGACGTGCTGGCCGAAGAGGCATCCAGCTTTTCATGGAAGCCTCTGCAAGAGCTGTTCGAAAAGGAGGGAGAATCTTACTATGTCGGCAATCACATCGTATTTCTATTTCAGCCCGAAGGATTGCAAATGCCGGCGCCGTCGGCAGAAGCAGACCTGATAGTTGCGGCCTCTCCTAAAGATAAAGCGATCTATCCATTCAACCTGACATTTGTAAAATCTTCCGAACATACGGATAAATTAACTCAACACTTTTCCGTCCTTTCAAGCTGCGAGATGCACAGGCGTTTTGTGGAAATATTTGGCGAATATGCAAAGTTGGCGGGGCAGGCGCCCATCAATCTTCTTTTTGAAGAGTCTCCCGAAATTGCAAGGTCGTTCATTTTAAAGAATGCGCTTCGTTCGGTGGCTGAAAAAGGCGAGAACGCTCAAATCTGTGACCCTGCTTTTGCATTTGAGACAGCGGAACAATACTATTTTAATTACGAAAAGACGGACGATAAAATCGGCGACGATGACGCGCTGGAGCGAATAAACGATGTTATCGATGGAAGCTGTCAATCTGACAGGGATAGGGTTGAAAAAAATGACCCAGCCAGCGATGAATGGGCCTATTACTATGAGAAGGTGAAATATAAATGCCCCGTCCCGGAAGGGTTGTCTCTTCTTCTAGATGGAGAAAACAGGCATCCAAAGCCCGAGGAAATAGTGGGTTCTTCAGCAGGATATTATGAATTATTGAAAGAAACCGTAATTGGAAACAAAGATATTCCATCATACTTCATCTATAGCATCTCAAAGATTTTGTTTCTCACCCCCGATGAAAGGCTCATCAAACGCATCTTTGACATGGATGGTTATAAAGGGCCAAGGCTTGAAGATACAATGCCGCAATACCTGCGCGCTATGGGTGCGACCCCGATAAATTTATGGGAAGCGTTTTATAAATTCGGACTGATAGAAAAGGCTAATCTGGAAAAATATGGAAAATTTTTAGATTTTATAAGGAAGGACGGGGCTTATTATCTTGAGAGCTTTTTATATGAACCATATATTTTGGATCAATTTGCCCCGCTGAAAGAAAATTTTCAAAAACTTCCGCTTGACGAACAGGAGCGCGAAGTGGAAAAATTGATAGATTATGTCCACGCAAACATCAAAGATATTATCGGAAGAATTGATTATAGCGATGTTGTAGAGACGTTTGATGTGCTGGCCATTCATATCGCCTACTTAAGCATCGAAGGGAATGCGGTATTAAAAGAAAAGTTTACAAAGGGGATAGTCGCTGCGCTCACGAATCTTGGGGATGCCGATATTACAGGTCCGTTTAAATCGTCATGGCATCTGATGGATTATCTGCATAGACGGAAGCTTCTTTCATCTAAAGATGCGGAAGAAATTGTTCGCTGGACCCTTCACAGGGGCAATCTGCATGAAAATTTCACATCATCAGCTTATCATATATGGCACCTTCTCTGGCCGCTTATGAATGATGAGGCAAAACTGGAATTATCGCCTAATCTTATGGAGAAGGCTTTGGAAATATATGCGGGCGCCGCCAAAAGAAAAGGCAGAGATTCATCGCATATCTTCGGATACCACTATGAGGATAAGTATCTTACCTTATCGTTGACAGTATGTGAAATTTTCAGCGCGGATCAGCTGGCGAAAATGATTGTCGAGTTAATTAATAGATATCCGCCAATTCTTGCGGATGTGGAAAAATATATCTTCCCGATGCTTGCCAATATTCAAGATGCAAAGCCAAACGAGTGGAAGCAAATAGCGGGGTATATAACGGCAAATACCGATGAAGGATGGATGCTTGTGCCTTATATGCTGGATATTACTGCCCTGCACGGAAAGACGAAAGAAGATGAAGTCCTGGCGGCAATTTACGCCGGCCTGCAGAAAGTAGAAAAGAGCGAGCTCCCCTTCAGGAGAAAACTCTTTAATGATGATAGATATTATATAGTTTCTACGGTAAAGGCGCTGTATGAAAATGATATCAACGGCCTGATAAGCCTTCATAATTCATACAACAACGCAAAACCAGCCTACATCTCGCCGGAGCGCAAAAAGATGAATGACCACCTGATTGAGCGGTTAATGACACAGAAGATGCACAGCGATCTATTGACATACTTTTTATCCAATGTCGTTTCTGTCATAGGCACTCTTGACGAAAAACAGTTCGACTCCTTCTTTAACAGCTTTGAGCAAGACGGATATCTCCGCATCCATGGGTACGACGATAATATTCACGGCGAACTGGTAGAAAAGCTTTTGGACAACTATGTCGTTATCCTCCGAAGCAGAAAAAGAAAGAAACAGATCGACAAATTATTGGAAAAAGCCTTCGGCAGTGCGCCATTTCGAAGAAAAGAAAGGATTTTATCCATTTTCGTCAGATTGATGCCGACTTTTCATGGAAAGGACTTGGATGAATTTCTAAACTCCTTTGCTATTGTGCTATCGGACTTAGAAATTTATTATGGCTCCGGAGAGGGGTCCACAAGGGAACTCCTGCTCGCGACAAAACCCGTTTTTCCGCTGCTGGTAACGGCTTTAAAGTCAGGTGAAATCGATCCAGCGCACCCATTTATCATGCGCTTTCTTGGGGAATGGAAAGATAAAATCAATAGGGTGCCATTTAATGTTCAATACGAGGCATTCAGTTATCTTACAGGCCCGCTGGCAGTTTCATCATTTGCTTACGGCGATGAGTTTTTTAATGGAATTATAACGGACATCGTTAGGTATTCATATGAAGATGGCGAGCCTAATGAGAAGGAAAAAGCAGCGAAGCTGGGCGGATATATTGCGCTCTCGCCGTATGCAGTCCCAATTGCGCAAACGCTGGCGTACAAGGATAACTTTCTCGATCCAATTGTATACGAAGGAATACTGGAAGGCTTTATTGAAGAGGCGTATAGCAAGCATTCTTTAGAAAAATATTCGATTGAATGTGTTGCAGGTATTATCTTATCCAAATATTGGATGCTTCAATATTTGGATTTTGAGTTAAAAAGCAATGATAGGCCATATACGCCTTATTACTATAACTATCTCCCAAAACTCCTGCGACTGAATCCGCCGCCTGAAATTGTCCGGCTTGCAATGCAACCGCTTAGAAATCATTTCTATTCCATGTTCTCGTCTGAAAAAATGGAATATGGAGACATGCAAGAAGCGGATGCGTTTAGCGAGATACTGGCGGACGAAAAGATTTCTTCATCAACGCGCGAGTATGTGCGGGACTGTCTAAAACAGATAGTTGATGACCTTTCAACTCTTCCCAAGGAAAGTATTCCTTATCTTGATCAGTTTAAAGCAGCGCTCGACAAACATATTCTTTGACAAATCGGCATTAAAACCATAAAATCATGCCAACGTATGGCGTTTATTAACGAAAAGAATAAGGAAATCAACTGCAAGATAGTTTATTACGGGCCCCCAAGATGCGGGAAATCGACGTCTTTAAAACAGATTTGCAGCGAAATTAAAAAAGACACCAAAGGCGAGCTGATTTCGCTCACTTCAGACGACGATAAAACGCTTTATTTCGATTTTATCCCGATAACGCTCGGCAAGCTAAAAGATTTTACAATCAGGCTCCATCTTTATACCGTTCCCGGCGAGGTTGCATACGAAGCGAACCGGAAAATCATTTCAAAAGGCGTTGACGGAGTTGTTTTTGTCGCCGATTCGCAAATTGAGAAGGTGGAATTAAACCTTTCCAGCATGCGGGAGCTGAAAGATATTTTAAAGCATGAGGGAGTAGATTTTATAGATGTCCCTCACGTGATTCAATATAACAAGCGCGATTTGCCGAACGCGGCGCCGCTTCTTGAGCTCAGAAAACTTTTAAATAAGCACGCCGTTCCGGACTTTGAAACCGTTGCGACAAAAGGAAGCGGCGTTTTCGACGCCTTTCAGTCGATATCATCAAAAGTGCTGATGGATTTAAAAAAGGTTAATGTTTGAGGCAATCACTTCGGTACTTTTGCCCAATCGTCCGCAAATTTTTTAACCCCTATATCCGTCAGCGGGTGTTTTACTAGCTGCTGAATTACATTAAATGGAATTGTCGAAACATGCGCTCCGATAAGCGCCGCATCGCGGACGTGCACGGGATTACGGATGCTTGCCACAATAATTTCGGTCGGAAGATTATAGTTGCGGTAAATTTGAACGATTTGCTCAATCAGCGCCATCCCTTCTTCAGAAATATCATCAAGGCGCCCAACAAAAGGGCTTACATATGTTGCGCCGGCCTTTGCCGCCAGAAGAGCCTGATTTGGCGAGAAGCATAAAGTGACGTTTGTTTTGATGCCGTGCCCGTGGCAAAGTTTGGTGGCTTTTAACCCTTCTTCAGTCAGCGGAATTTTTACAACCACATGCTTTGCAATATCTGCCAGCGCTTTTGCTTCTTCATACATCGCTCCTGCGCTTGACGTGTTTGTCACTTCAAGGCTTATCGGCCCCTTTACTTCCGCTACAATGTCTTTCACGACGCTTTTGAAATCGCGCCCGGTTTTAGCGATTAGCGATGGATTTGTCGTAACGCCATCGACAACTCCCATGGCATTCGCCTGCCTAATCTCATTTATGTCTGCGCTATCGATAAATATTTTCATAAAGTGTGCGTCATTGCGAGGCCGTCAGGCCGAAGCAATCTTCTTAACAAACTGGATTGCTTCGTTTACTTCGTTCGCTCGCAACGACAATAATAGCTTTTGCACGGTCTTATTCAAGACCGGATAAACGAATGTCGGCGCTATATCACAAAGCGGGCGCAATACAAACATTCTTTTATGAAGCTCAGGGTGCGGGATTTTTAGGCTGGGCGTATCGATAATCAGATCATCATAAAATAAAATGTCCAAATCTACAGTCCGCGGCTCCCATTTCTTGTCCGTCCGAACGCGGCCTAACTTTGTTTCGATACTTTGCGTAAGACGGAGTAAATCGGCAGGGGAAAGGCTGGTTGATAACTTGATTGCACCATTAATGTAGTGCGGAATGCAAGTGTCGGACACTTTTCTGCCTTTTTCCCCGATAAGTGTCCGACACTTATCGGGGAAAAGAAGTGGGGCAGTCTCATACCACCTTGATTTTATTATGTTTTTGATTAGTCCGTCTTGTGAAAGGAGAGAAATTGCGGCCTCGCAGTTTGCTAGCCTATTCCCAAGATTGGAGCCTATGCCGATAAAGGCGGTATGCATGAGTTTTTATGCCATTGCCGCGCCGCCCATGGCGGCTCGCAATGACATCTTATAGCTTGTCGCAAATTTTTAGCAACTTTTTTAGATTGCGTCCGATAAGATAGGTAGTATAGTGCTTTAAAAATCGGAGGTCTTTATGGAATCTTCTTCTTTAATAATGATTAAGTTATTTCTAAAATCAGTTGCTGCCTGTTCCGGCGGTCCCGCCAGAAAAGTCATGTACGATACAACAGAAGGGCTCGATGTGGCTGCTCATGATGCAGGAATTGATCAGACAGGCAAAGACCAAACAGGAGCGGACATCGTTGGAATGTCAGACGATGGATATGTTTATGCCGATGGCCAAAAAGACGGCATTTCACATGCGGAGGATGGTTATGTTCCTGAAATGCCGCAGGGTGAAATATTACCGAGCGAAACATTGGGCGACGTTGCAGATGCAGATATAGGGCCGGATGGAATATGCACGACCGACGGAGCTTGCGGCGATGCGCAAGATGTGCAAGATACACAGGATGTGCAGTTGCCTCCGCTATTGGATGTGCTGCCTCCGCCACCTGATGCAGAGCCTCCAAAGGATACGCCCGCTCCGCCAATGGACACGCAACAGCCACCCGATGTTCAATTTCTGCAGGATGTAACGTCACCACCGCCAGACGTTAAAGAGCCCTCGCCAGATGTAATAGAAACTCAACCTGATATTAATCTGTCTCCCCCGGTCGATGCTCAGAGTGCGCCGGGTGCAGAAGCAGGACAAGACGCAGAAACAGGTACAGCGGCGGAAGTTGGTGAAGACGCGCCTGTTATCAGCGATCTTGATATGGATGGCGTGCCGGATCAAATAGACAACTGTCCGGCAGTTAAGAATCCGTCTCAGAGCGATTCAGATTATGATGGAATTGGCGACGCTTGCGATAAAGAAGAATGCGATAAATTTGATAATAACGGCGATGGGATATTAAATGAAGGCTTTGATGTTGGAACGACATGTTTTGTCGGTATCGGCGCTTGTGAAGCAAAAGGCGAAAAGATATGCGATGGCCCATTGTCGACAAAATGCAATGCGATTCCCGGCCAGCCGGCCTCTGACGATGCCACATGCAACGGAATCGATGATAATTGCAATGGCCAGTCAGACGAGGATTTTATCGAGCAGCCGGGCCTTTCATGCGGTGTCGGTGAATGCATGAATAAAGGGATAATAAAGTGTATTGGTGGCGAACCTAAAGAAACCTGCATTGAAAAGCCGGCGGCAGATGAAATATGCGATGGGCTTGACAATAATTGCGATGGCGCAACGGATGAAATTAAGTTTCTTGATTCCGATGCTCTGTCGCTTAATTGTTATGTGGACGCTTCTAAATCGGAACCGCTTTCTTTAGCCGATTGCTGGGACCTGCTGACAAATCCAAATTTAACGGCAGGCGACAAGGCATATATATCCGTTGATGATACAATAATAAACGGTATTAAAGTCTGTTTTGATTCGTCATGGGAAGGAAAACCGGGTGACCCTGCCTGTTCGCCGGATACAAAGCTCCCGATCGGCTGTGCTAGCGAAATTGAGTTTGAAATTTCGTTCTTTGGCAAGACGCAATATATCTGGAAGCTGTATGAAGGCGCCGCAGTTCTGGCCAGCCTTCACTTTGATCAGACCAAAGAGCCGGATGTTGCAAGCATTCAGGTGTTTTTTACAGAGCCGGAGAAGTGCAATGCTTTATATAATACCGTTTCATGCAAATGACACTTGAAATAAAAGAAGAATCAATATGGGAACACTGTCATCAATAGATTTAGGACCGCTAAAAGAGGTTGTTGCTTATCCACAGCTTAGAAAACTTGTCGACTTGAATGATATTGATGTCGACGGTCTATTTAAGATGGATAAAGATCTCGATGGGCATCTTCAGCGGAGTGAGTATCCATCGGATAAGGATGCCGAATTCATTCTTGTAAAGGAAAGAGTTGAAAACGTAGGGCGTGAATTGGAGGCAAGAAAGCAGGGCCTTTTTTCACCGGACGCAACCAGCCTTAAAAACTGCAATGCCGTTTTAAAAGAGATAGAGCAGACAAAATCCCTCCCTCCGGCAAATGTGATATTTTTCTGCAGAGGTGAGATGCTTTTGCTGGCGTCAAAGACCGTTGCCATTCTTGAGCTATCTTCAGATAAGAGGGCGGATGCGATCATTTCTGCGATGCAAGAAAATTTACCGCAAGCGATAAAATTTATAAAATACGCCCCGGAAGCCGAAAGATTCAGGCTGTACAGTCTGGCATATAGCTATGAAATGGATAAGAGAGGGTCAGCCGAAAATGGATTAATTGGCAAATGCAGAATATTAGATGAATCAAAAAATATAACCGATGAGAATCTTAGGAGTGCCATGTATTGGATGGGGATGAAGGATGATGATCCGAGCGTTATCCTACATGCCCTTCAGATACTGGCAACGCCGGAGGTGGTGGCAATCGGTTTGGAAAATGATTCTCCTCATGTTATGAACGAAGCAATTGAACTGATCCCTGAAATGCCGGTAGAAAAGCAAGGAGGTTTTGTAGATATTGTATTGAAAAAGTTTATAAAACACAGCGCGGATATTAGCTCGCTGAATGAGGATTATTTCATCTCGTATTTTATGGGCGGTTTTTTAAGAATGATTCCAAGAATAAAGGATG
>JACPAJ010000117.1:14375-19018 GCA_016180865.1 Deltaproteobacteria bacterium | reverse complement strand
CCTGCTATGGCTTACCGGAATAATAGTTTTTCTCCTTATTCCGGTATGACAAATTGAAATTTAGTTCCGAAACCGAGCGTGGACTCCGCCCATATTCTGCCGCCGTGAAGCTCCACAATAGACTTAACAATCGACAACCCAAGCCCGCTGCCTTTAACATCGCTTTCGGCAAGCTGCGTATAGGGCTCAAATAATTTTGCCATATCGCTTTTTTCTATGCCGATGCCGGTATCGGCAACCGAACATTCAATTCCTCCATCGACTTTCAAAACCGAAACCTCAATATGCCCCTTGTTTGTAAATTTGACGGCATTTCCCAAAAGGTTTGTAAAGACCTGCTCCATTTTATCATAATCCGCATTAATTATCAGCCCGGAGCACGGAATATTAAGTTTAAGCGACAGATTTTTGTTCTTTATTCTTGAATCAAACTGGGATGCAGATTCAACAACAACCTTGGTTATATCAACCGGCTTCTTTTTAAGAAGCATTTTGCCGGCTTCCATCCGCTCAAGGTCTAAAAAGTCATCAATAAGACGCTCGAGCCTTTCAAGGTTTTTCTTCGAAGTGACAAGAATTTTCTGCTGTTTTTCATTTATTTCGCCGGCAATTTTATCCAGCAGCATGGAAACCTCCTCTTTAATAATTGTAAGAGGTGTCCTAAGCTCGTGTGAGACCAGCGCAACGATCTCGGATTTTCTATCCGAAAGTTTTTTGATCTCATGATACGCTTTAAGAATTTCGGAATACGCTTTATTTAGATTATGCTCGTTTACCACCCTGTCCGTTATATCGTGATAGACTTCAAGAACCGCCGGCTTTCCTTCATACATCATCCCTGTGTGGCTGATTTCAAAAGATTTGCCGCCTAAAATGCCGTCTGTGTCGATTGACGATGTTTTGCCGATTGCAATTTGCTCTTTGAGAGGACAATCGCGGCATCGTTCGCGATTGTCTCTCAATACGCTCCAGCATTTTTTGCCGATCGCGCCTCCGCCGATAGTTTTTTCCAAATGCTCATTCATAAAAAGAATCTGATGATTATGATCAACAACGCTGATGCCGAACGGAATGGCTTTTAACAGCGATTGAACCATTGAATTGCTGTTCTGCAGCGCTTCAAGATTTTGCGAGCGCTCCTCTTCCATGTCATGGAAAATATCGGCCGCCCAAAATATAAGTGCGGAGAATGCAACAACTACTGCCACAACAAAAAGCGCCACGCCGAATTCCGACGGATATAGATGTTTTCTTTCGCCAAGCAATCTGAGCCATCCCAACAATACCGGTAAAATAACAGCTGCGGGCCATAAGCGCCTGATGACTCTTCCGCAAAAACTTTCTTCAAACATGCTGGCGACAATATTTCCCTTGTTTGGAAACAAAACAGCGCCGATAAAAAACAGCAAAAACACCGCAGATGTATGAATGGCCATCAGCGTATAGGATTCAAGGCCTGATAAATCGGACACGCTGAAAATATATGTAAGAAGGACAAAATACGCGATGCTGCCGATGGCCGCAAGGCAAACCCGCCTCAGCCAGATGCAAAATCCGTTCTTTCCTGCCGCAAAAAACAGAAAACAGCCGCAGCAGATAAAATTGACAGCGGTTAAAGGCGACATGCGTCCGGGGTGGGAAGTAGCAATAGCATCGATATCTTTGAATAAAAACTCGTCGATACCGAAATTCACATTGGCCAAATATTCTATGAGCGTAGCAACTCCAACCAGCAAAGCTGCTGCGGAGAAGATAAATCTTAAAACCGGCAATTTTGGGAAAGCAGTCTCAATTGTGCAGATATAAAGCGCTGTGCCGATAAGCAGAAAGGATAAGGCGGTATTTGCCTTCATTGAAACCAGATTCGGAAAAACGCTTTTAAGAACTGGAATATCAAAGATCCATCCGGCGAGAACCGATAAACCGCAAAGAGCAACAATAACGGACAAATATCTTGTAGAGTTTTTTATAACGCGTTCTAACAATTTTAGTTTCTCCCGTTTTAAACAGCCTTTTTCGGGAGGCATTTCAACATGAATGACGGGATTGGTCAAGGAAAAGGTATTATGTAAAACCCCTGTTAATCTGCTTGCACAAGGAACCGGATTCTGTATATTAGCGCCCAATATGCCGAAGAAAGAGCAAAAAGAACCGGTTGAAAAGACAATCATCACGAAAGTTACGAAACTCCCGGAAGAGTCGGTCAAAAGAGCGTATATACTGTTTCTTTCGGGCCCTTTAATCGGCAAATTGATGCATCTGGAAAACGGCCTGACAACAATCGGCCGCGCGCCGGACGCGAATATAGCCATAAACGACAGCCGCATATCGCGCCATCATTTGCAGATAGACGTTTCCAGTGAAAATGTGACGATTGAAGATCTCGGAAGCACAAACGGGACGTTTATAAACGGCGAGCGGGTTAAAAAGCAGAAACTCGCCGACGGCGACAAAATCCAGATAAGCTCCACAACCGTTTTTAAATTCGCCCTTCAGGACAAAACGGAGAATATTTTCCATAAAGAGCTTTATAAAATGGCAATCATCGATCCGGTCACGAATATTTATAATAAGCGCTTCTTTCTTGAACGGCTCAAAGACGAATTCAGCCACGCAAAGCGTTCCAAAATGGGCCTGTCGCTGTTAATGATAGATATAGATTTTTTCAAAAAAGTTAACGACACTCACGGGCACCTTGCGGGAGACATGCTTCTGCATCAGCTGGCAAAAATAATAAAATCGATGGTCCGCGGAGAAGATGTGCTTGCGCGCTACGGCGGCGAAGAATTTGTCGCAATTTTGCGCGGCGCAAAGAAAGACGGCGCATTTAATCTGGCCGAAAGAATCAGGCTTAAGGTCGAATCGAGCCCTTTAATTTTCGAAGAGAAAAAAATTCCGATAACAATCTCGATCGGCGTCGCTTCCCTCGACGAGGTTAACGAACATTCCGAACTTTGCGAACTCATCAAAGACGCGGACGAGAAGCTTTATCAGTCCAAACAAAATGGAAGAAACAGGACAACTGCATAATTTCGATATAATCCATAAAGGCGACCCCAGAATTGAATCATACCTCCGCGATGCCGTCATGAGCGGTTCTCCGGACGCCGTCATCCGTCCCAGAGACTGGCGGGAAGTTAAAGATATTTTAACATCCTGCAACGGCAATAAAACGCCCGTTACAGTCTGCGGAGCAAGAACTTCAATGACCGGCTCATCGATTGCAATGGAAGGCGCGCTTGTGACAACCGACCGGTTTAATAAAATATTGGATATCGGCGAGAAAGACGGAAAGCCATATGCCGTTGTCGAGCCGGCTGTTATTGCAAGAGACTTCCAGAAAGCTGTTGAAGAATGCGGATTTCATTATCCGGTAGTGCCGACATCTTGCAATGAGGCCTTTATCGGCGGGACGGTCGCAACAAACGCCACCGGCGAAGATTTTTATAAATACGGCCCGACGAGAAATTTTGTAAGAGAGATAACATTGCTTAAGATGGACGGTTCTGCACGGCATTTTTCCAGGTCCCCAAACCATAAGCCTAAAATCAGCAAGGGGCTTGGAGGATACTTCATGGACGGCGAAGAGATCGATTACATAATAGGTTCCGAAGGAACGCTTGGAGTTATTTCCAGAATTACGCTTGATCTTCTCCCTTCCGTTCCAAAAATTTTCATTATTTTGCTCCCCTTTCATGCAAATATGGAGGCTTTGGCATTTATAGATTCCCTAAATTCCGGAGACAATCGCCCCCGGGCGCTTGAATTCATTGATTCCTACGCACTTTCGCTTATGATTACCCATGCAAGCCCTCCAAAATTTTCCGATAAGGTTAAAGCGCTTGTTTATATAAAAGATGAGTATGCAGGCGATTCAAGCGAAGCAATCGAAAAATGGTTTGGGCGAATTTCCAAATTGAGCTGCCGCAGCGCGATAATCGATGAAGCAATCGCCGCCGTAACGGACAAGCAAAAGGAGGAATTCCACGGCTGGCGGCATCATATACCGATGGCAATCGCAGAGCTGCATGAGCGGCATGAAAAAGCCGGCGGAGGAAAAGTTGCGGGCGACTGGTGGGTGCCGCGCCCGAAAATGATAAAGATGATGGAGTGGGTTTATAAAGAGAGCCCAAAACTTGGCCTGCCGTTTACAGCATTCGGCCATTTGGGAGACGGTCATCCGCATATAAATTATATCTGCAAGACTTCAAAAGAAAAAGAGGCCGCCAACGCATTGCTCCTTGCGCAGTGCAAACGCGCAGTTGAATTTGGAGGAGGCGTTGCCGCCGAACACGGCATCGGAAAACTTAAAACAAATCTTTTACCGATGCAGCACAGCGGCGAAATTATCGAAAAAATGCGCGCGCTGAAAAGCTCGTTTGATCCCAAATGGCTCCTTGGAAAAGGCAATATTTTTGCATGTCATTCCCGCCCCGTGTCAAAGCGCGGGGTAAACTCCAGCGGGAATCTCTTGTAATCACTGTGGATTCCTGCTTTCGCAGGAATGACAAAAAAGGTACATTTTCTTAGCAACTATTTTGCCGTTCTGCCGATAACAGTCTTGAACGCTGAAAGAATAATTAAGGAGGTAATTTATGGCAGGAGTTAATCTGCAAAAACTTATGCACTGGGTGGAATCGATG